>CAZYWQ010000206.1:0-4560 GCA_964651675.1 uncultured Candidatus Sumerlaeota bacterium
CTGTAGCACATTCGGAGATAAAATAAACTGTATTTGACTCTATTCTGTTCTCTTTAAATCTTTATATTCTTTCCTCAATTTAGTTATATCTATAAACATATTGATGGCATCTTTGAAGGGATTGACTTTAGTCAATGGCGAATTTATCCACCGCACAGGTACTTCCTTAATTCTATAATTCAGTTTAGTAGCAATATATAGTATCTCGACATCGAACGACCACCCTTCTATCTTTTGGATGGAGAAAATTTTGTTTGCCACATCTCTCTTGAATATCTTAAAACCACATTGAGTATCTCTTAACTTGAAATTTAAAATATGTCTGACTATAAAGTTAAATATCCTTCCCATAAGTTCCCGATAAAATGGTTGTCTAACCTCAAGAACAGATTCCTTCAAAGCCCTTGAGCCAATGACAATATCGTATCCTTCATCTAAATACTTCCAGAACTTCTCGAGTTCTTCAATTGGCGTTGAGAGGTCTGCATCGGAAAATAAAACATAATCACCAATCGCTTCAAGCATCCCTCTTTTTATAGAATATCCCTTCCCTTTATTTTTCTCGTTTTTCAATATTTTCAGCCGATCATTACCTATTTTTTCTACCGCCTGAATTGTTCCATCATTGCTTCCATCATCTACAACAATTATTTCATACGAATAATCCTGCTTTGATAAATATTCATGGATAAGACTCAATGTGCCACCAATGCGGTTTTCTTCATTATATGCGGGGATTACGACTGTTAATTTGATATTGTTCATCGATTGCAATCACATTTTCATTTATTTATTGAAGACAGATAATATCTAAACTCGATTATTTCTCTTAGCAACTATTTCTTTAGCAATAGAAGCTGCCAAGACTGCATTATTTTTAAATAGTGCAATATTCGCCTGCAGACTTTTTCCTCCTGTTTCTTTTGAAATTTCATTCAATAAAAATGGAGTCAGCGCCTTTCCTATGACTTTCTCAGCCTTTGCTTTTTTCAAAGCCTTTTCTATGATTCTTTCGATTTGCTCAAATGGAATATTATGTTCATCAGGTATTGGATTAGCTATCAGGATTGCTGATTCAATTCCCAAGTTTTTCTGACTAAGAAATACATTCGCAATCTCATCAGGTGTATTAACGACATAGGGAATTGTTATTCCACTATCCTTTGAATAAAAAGCTGGAAACTGATTTATCTGATAACCCAGAATTAACACACTTTTCGTTTCCAGATATTCGACCGTCTTGTTTAGATCCACAATGCTTTTTGCACCAGAAGAGACGACTACAATATCAGTTTTAGACAGTTCATCCAAATCCTGAGACAAGTCAAATGTTTCAGTAAAATCCTTATGCACACCACCGATACCACCAGTTACGAAGACATCAATCCCTGCTTGTTGTGCAAGAAATATGGAAGCACTAACCGTTGTTCCTCCACTAAGTTTGTTTGCAACTGCGTAAGAAAGATTCTGTTTCGAAACCTTTAGTAATTCTTTCCCTTTTGCCAGAAATTCGATTTGTTTTTCGGACAATCCGACAAGTATCTTTCCATCTATAATGGCAATTATTGCAGGAGTGCAACCTTCGGCTTCGATTATTTTTACAACTTCAGTAATTGTATTGAGATTTTCAGGATAAGGCATTCCCTGTGAAATAATACTTGATTCGATAGCCACAACAGGTTTGTTCTCGGACAAATCCTTCTCAATTTTCTCAGATATGATAAAGTGAGTGTTGTTCATATACATTTCTATACGATTGATATGTAAAAATAATTGGATATGTTTTCACATTCATCAAGATATTTTTTAAACAACAAGTACGAAACAAGATTCCTATTGCATCTAAACATCAAAATCGTCTAAACAATATCAAAAACATAGATTCAATATATAAAAAGTTCGGAACCAGAATGACTTTAAAGATAGGCAATTTAGCACTCAAGAATAATGTTATACCAGCGCCAATGGCAGGATACACAGATACTGCCTTTAGAAACATATTGTATGAATTCGGATGCGAATTGACTTATTCAGAGATGACCACAAGCGAAGGATTAATTCGGAAGCACAAAAAAACACTCGATATGATTAATCTATCAAATGATAAATCAAAAGTTGCCATACAAATCTTCGGTTCGAATCCGACCAATATGGCAGAAGCGGCGAAAATTTGCGAAGATCACGGTGCTACTATAGTGGATATTAATTTGGGTTGCCCGGTGAAAAAAATTGTCAAAGGACTCTCAGGTAGTGCATTATTAAAAGATTTTTCTTTGGTGTCAAAAATCATTGAGTCGGTAGTAAAAGCAGTAACGATTCCAATAACCGTAAAAACCCGCTCTGGATGGGACAAAAAGAGTGAAGATCCGATTAAAATTGCCCAAATCATCGAAGAATCAGGCGCTAATGCGGTAATTATACATCCGAGAACAAGAGATCAGTTCTTCGTTGGTGAATGTAAATGGGATACAATTAAAGAAATCAAAGAAAAAGTCTCTATTCCTGTAATTGGAAATGGTGAGGTAAAATCAGTGGATGATATTTTACGGATGTTTAAAGAAACCGGATGTGACGGTGTTATGATTGGAAGAGCCATTCTTGGGAATCCCTGGTTGTTCAAAGAATATTCTTATTATATTAATAATGAACGGTTTGAACAACCTACAATCAAAGAAAAAATCAATATTTTGAGAAAGCATATCGATATGTTAATAGAATACAGTGGAGAAAAAAACACCTTTTTCAGAATAAGAAAATACATATATAGATACTTTAAAGGTGAGAAAAATGCGAAATTAATCAGAATGCGCCTCTCAAAAATCAACTCTTATGAAGATATTGACGAACTTGAAAAAAAATACTTGCCACTCGATGAATTTTAAGATTAATTTTTACCTTAGTATTTTCCATTATTAATTGGGGACATAACGCAAAATTTGTAAAAGAGACTCTGATATAAAATAATTTGGAATGTATAGAAATCAAAAATGGCAGAAGTAAGCGCTTATCAAATATTAAAAGTTAAGAAAAGTTCGAGCGAATACGAAATAAAAAAGGCTTTTGCTGGACTTGTCAAAAAGTATGACAACGAGAACTATCCTGAAGAATTCTCAAAAATCAATAAGGCTTATAAAACCCTTCTTGATCCAGGCAAAAGAGCAAGAGAAGATATTTTCACATTTAACGAAGCCAAAGGTGAATTTATTTTTTCACCTGAAGACCAGACTGAAATCAATGAAACCACTCTAATAGGTGAAATTAAAAATCTTTCCGAAAAGTTCAAATCATCAGAAATAACCGATGCAGAAAATAAAGAACTGAAGCTTAAGCTTATGCAATTAAGCTATAGAAAAGTATCAAAAAAACTCTGGCGAGAAGCAATTAATTGCTGGCAGAAAATACTCGAAATTGACCCCACGGATTTAAAAGCTAAAAGAAATCTTATCCACTCTTATAATGCACTCGGTTATGCCTATGCTACACACAATCTTTTCAAGGATGCAGCTACTCTCTGGGAAAATTCTATTAAGATGAATCCTGATGACCCACAAATTATTCACAATCTCGCTATAATCTACGATACACTCAATCAAACCTCAAAAGCAAAACCCTACTGGTCAGATACTCTAAAACGCTGGAAAGAAGAATTAGACAAAGAACCAGATAATGAGTATTTAAAAAGCTGCATTGTCGAATTACACAAGCATTTCGGTGGCAAAGCTATCGAAACAAAAGAATCTCAAGGCAGCAAAGATGCCATAAAAGAATATGAAGAGATACTCAAACTAAAACCGAATGATTTCGATGCCCACTTTCAAATCGGTAAGGCATATATGGAAGAAAAAAAATGGAAAAGTGCCATTACCGAATTTGATAAGCTCCTAAAAGAATATCCTGATAATGTTGAGATTATAAACTCAAAAGCCTGGGCTTTATTAAATAACGGAAATGTAGATGGAGCTTTTAACACCTGGAAAAAGGCTCTAAAGCAATTCAAAGGAAATACTGTCCTGAAAGAGAATATGATAAAAGCCCGTTTCAGTGTCGGTAGAAAACTAAAAGAAGGTGGTTTATTTAATCCTGCTTTAGTACATTTCAAAGATTTATTAAAATACAAACCAAAGGATCCTGATGTCCACTTCGAAATAGGAAGTGTTTACCTATCAAAAGGGAATATAAGGTCTGCCATTCAGGAATTTCAGACAGTTGTTGAGATAGATCCAAGAAACCAACATGCTAAAAAAGCTCTTTCTGATGCACGAATGAAGTTAAGAAGATAATATCTGAGACAATGGGGCAAATATATTTACAAACGCAAAAAATTAATGCTCAAACAACCATATAATTCTCCCCAAATATGCTGTAAAATAATTAAAATTTTGTCTTGAACTATTATTAAGCGATATATTATATTACATAATTTAGATACCTAATTAAATTTGAGCAATATTTCGCTTCTTAAGAAAGGAGAGTAAGTATCAATGGGCAGAATTTTGGGAATTGACCTCGGAACAACAAATTCAGCAATGGCAGTAATGGAAAAAGATGGTCCTATTATTG
>CAZYWQ010000206.1:4570-5698 GCA_964651675.1 uncultured Candidatus Sumerlaeota bacterium
GTTGTAGCCATAACAAAAAGTGGTGAGATTCTTGTTGGGAAAAAGGCAAAACGCGGTGCTGTTATGAATGTTGGTAGAACTGTCTTCTCTATAAAGCGTCATATGGGAACTAACTATAAGGTTAATATCGAGGGCAAAGAATATACTCCTCAAGAAATATCAGCTATGATATTGCAAAAACTCAAACACGATGCTGAAGACTATTTTGGTGAAGAAGTTAATCAGGCTGTTGTTACGGTACCAGCTTATTTCACCGATGCCCAAAGACAGGCGACAAAAGACTCAGGTGAAATCTCCGGTTTCAAAGTCAGAAGAATAATCGATGAGCCAACAGCTGCAGCATTAGCCTATGGTCTCGATAAAGAGCAAAAGGAATCAAGTAAAACGGCAACCGGACAACCAAAAGAGATAGGCCGGGAGGAGCAATTTATTGCCTATGATAATGGGACTGTGCTGGATACCAAAACAAATCTAATGTGGGCCTCCAAGAGCAGTAAGACCATGAACTGGAACAATGCCAAGACCTATATCGAGAATTATAAGGGCGCCGGATATACTGACTGGCGCATGCCGACCGAGGCTGAACTGGAATCACTATTTGACGCATGGATGAAAAGTCCGAAGGGTTACTTTTTGACCAAATATATTGACATTCAGGCCTGTTGTCCCTGGACTTCGGGAAAAAAACCAAAAGACCCCGGAGATCAATACCGGGCCGTGTTCGATTTTTCCAATGGACAACCCTACTACACCACGAGAATTAATGATACTGTGAGCCCGGCCTTGCCGGTGCGGGGTACGAAAAAATAAGTGGATTATTTTTGAATAAACATTGAACTCTCAAGAGACCTATAATGTCCCCGGAAGTTGGATTCTGGTTGACATGTCTTGCGAGAAAATCTACCATCTCCCTGCTTGAAAAAGCAGAGGTATAATGTGCATACCCAGGAATCGATGATCACCTGAAGGTTGGGAACAACAATCCCGAGTCGAATGGATCATTTCCTGGTTTAAAAAAACAGAACCTGTGGTCGGGATTCATCATCGGGAATTCCTGTAGTATAAAATGGCTTAACAATGGTAACTAATTAAATTTTTTTTGTCATCATTTAACATCTTTTCTAAACT
>CAZYWQ010000207.1:0-2543 GCA_964651675.1 uncultured Candidatus Sumerlaeota bacterium
CGGAGAAGGTAATTTATTTCAGCTTGGCATCAGATCTGGAACAAAAGAAGAGTTTGAATATGCAAAAAAATTAAAATCATTGTATGATTTTTCCGAAGATAGTATCGGAGAATTACTCTCTCATCTTTCAGAAGACGATAATGTCTATATAACAATCGATATGGATGTGTTCGATCCATCCGAAGCACCGGGAGTAGGAACTCCTGAAGCAGGTGGAATTGACTTCTTACAATTTATTGAATTAATAAAAATGTTTGATGCGGTAAATGTTGTAGGATTTGACATTGTTGAATTAGCGCCTGATTACGACATAAGCAAAATATCGACTTGTTTAGCTGCAAAGATTATCCGAGAAATGATGTTGAAATTTTATTATTAATTCGTGTAGGAGACAAAACTATGAAGATGGTTCTGGCTATTATCAAACCGTTTAAATTAGCGGATGTAAAAGAAGCACTAACCGATCTTGGCATAAATCGTATGACCGTAACAGAAGTAAAAGGTTATGGAAGACAAAAAGGTCATACAGAACTTTATAGAGGAAGCGAATATCAGGTTGACTTTCTACCAAAAGTACGAATTGAAATCGTTGTCGAGAATGAAATGGTAGACAAAGTAATCGAAACAATAATGCTCGCTGCCAAAACAGGTTCCATAGGAGACGGTAAAATATTCGTTTATCCAATCGAACACGCAATCCGTATCCGAACGGGCGAAAAAGGCAAAGACGCTATCTGATTTTAGAAACAACTTATAAATGTTTCATAAAATATTGGTAAAGAGACAGTAGAGTCTTACGATGATCTCCTTCGATATAAAATCCCCTACCACTAAACACCTTCGGTATACGCGTTACAACACTTTTCTGGTCACGAAAGTAATAATGAAATCTTGAATCATCTTTTGCCTCATCATCTGGTGAGAGTGGTCTTAAATCAAAATCAGCGCATATTATTTCATCAGGAACTTTCCCAACATTAGCTACCATTGAAACTGCTTTCAAAAAAACTTCAGGTCCAGTTACCGCACTTCCAATGTTAAGAAAAACTCCTCCATTTTCCATCTTACTAATTTCATTTACGAAGACTAAAAAGTCTCTTCCACTTGTACCACCCTTTGCCTCCCCATCAAAATTGCAATGCTGATCAATAATATCTGTACCTATAGAAATATGGATAGTGAAAGGTATCTTATGCTTATAAGCAGTAGCTATAATACTCGACTCAACACATTGAAAACTCTCATAAGGTGTAATATATTTAGAAGAATCAATAACTCCTTCCAAAACATTGTTTAAAACCGTCTTTCTAAATTTCTTATCCCAATAAAATCGACCTATAGATTCTCCAAATCCAAGCTTCTTTTTATTTCCTTCAATCAAAGCCTGATTGATATACGCATTCGTTTCAAATGCCATTCCAAAATCACCATCGGATAACACACCGCGAACATCCTCACTCGTCTCACCCATTAATGCATATTCAAAATCGTGAATAACACCGGCACCAGTAGTTCCCATCAATGTAACGACACCTCGTTTTAGCCAATCAATATAAATTGGCGACAAACCATTTTTTATCGGATGCGCTCCTGTAATAATTATCACTGGAAGTCGATTTTTATGGGCATATACTATTGCCTTGGCGACCTCTTCGATTTTTTCATCCGGAAATAATATCTCACCTCTGGATAATTCATCACAGTTGATAAAATTGCTAATCGAACTTTTATTCTTCCTCTCAGAAATAGGATATGTATTAATCTTCAGATTATCGAAGACTTCATAATCACCTGAATATTCCAATTTCAATCCTTCCTGACAAAAATCTATTGATGAATATTGAACACAAAGTAAAGTCAAAATCAACATTCATTTTACATTTGACTTTTAAAATATCGAATCTTCTAATAGTTTATCATTTTCATTTATCAACATATCAAAGCAAAGTTCAAATTAAAAATCTGTATCAGAAAATTATATTATCCTAACCACATTTAGAAAAGGCAAGAAGAAGGAGAATAATATAATGTACAAATTAAAAAACTTGAATTATCAGCAAAAAGTCAAAACTCCAGAAGAACTTTTATTTCACTTAAAACAATTCGATCTTGAACTCAAGATATCAGTTGGAATATGGTACTTCACGCCAGGAGGAGGACGATTTCACGAGGAATATGTACCAGAAGCCACTATCAAAGAGCGACTTGAAATGGCAGCAGAACTGGCTCAATATGGTGTTACAGGTATCGAAGCTCATTATCCTGCTGAAGTAAACGAAGAAAATCTTGGACTATACAAAAAATTAGAAAAGGAAACAGGTATAAAGTTAGTTGGATCACCATTCAGTCATTTTTATGATAAAGACTTTGAATTCGGTAGTCTCTCAAATCCCTACAAGCCAATCCAGGACAAAGCAATAGAAATAGCTATAGGTGGTTTGAAGTTAGTCAAAGAAGCTGATGCAAATTGCGCCGTATCCTGGCCCGGTATTGATGGTTACACCTATTCACTCGGTACGATATTCCCCTGGATGTGGGATCGG
>CAZYWQ010000207.1:2553-5679 GCA_964651675.1 uncultured Candidatus Sumerlaeota bacterium
GCAATGGATGAAGTTCCGGGAGTAAGAATAGCAATCGAACCAAAACCGTATGAGCCTGCTCCAAACAACATTTATCGAACAACAGCAGAAGGAATCCTTGCGGCTCAACGAATCGAACAAAAAATGAAAAATACCACGAATATAAATTTACTTAAAAATGGTTATAAACTCGTCGGATTAAATCCTGAGATAGGACATGTAAGAATGGGCTATGAAGATTGTGCTGCTGCATATAGCCTCGTCGGATTAGAAGGTCGACTTGCACATACACATTGGAATAGTCAACCACTTGGAAATTACGATCAGGACCTCAATATAGGTGTTGTTGAATGGCAACAAGCCGAAGCTCTTTTCTTTGTTCTAAAAGCAATGGGATATGATGAATTCATCGGTATCGACATTAATCCTGAAAGAATCCCACTTAAAAAAGCAATTGAAATCAACACGACTGTTTTAAAAATCATTAAAGAGCGAGTTGACAATTTACCCTATGAAAAAATAATCGAATGCGCACTTGATCCTGATAAACACAGAGGTGAAATCGAATTAATTCTCGCCAATATGATGAAAATGAAAAAATAAAATTTCCTAAATTGGTTTCAACATCAGAGATATTTATTCCATCAATATCTTCACACTTCTGTCTCATTCAAAAAAAGAAGTATAAACCACCAACAAAAAAACTCTCCTAAGAATTAACATTTCGTCTCTACTGATTATGTAATTGGTAACGATGCAGTACTGGCATATTTTTCGCTGTTTATTATGGTTTTCAGCTTTTTAAGGCTAATTGAGACGATATGGTACTATTTTCCAAATAAATTACCCATTTGGGAGGTTTAATTTTATGAGAAATTCAGATTATGAGACTTCTCATATCAGTTATCATTTAAAATTAAGATTGTGCCAATTGATCAGGATTTTGCTGATGGTAGTTATCAGTTGTATGTTTGCACAGAATGCAATGTCATTGATAATTAGTGAGTTTATGGCAAGCAACGATACAACTTTGGCTGATGGAAACGGTGAATATTCTGACTGGATTGAAATTTATAATTCTACCTCGAGTGCAGTTTCGCTATCAGGCTATTATTTGACAGATGATCCATTCAATTTTACTAAATGGGCTTTCCCGACCATAGCATCAGTTCCAGCTAATGGATATTTGATTATATTCGCTTCTGGAAATGCCGATGGAGTGAACGACTATATCGATTCTCTGGGATACATCCATACCTCATTCAAACTATCCGCTGATGGCGAAAGTATTGCATTGGTAGATACAGATGGTATTACCGTTATTTCAGCCTACTGGGATTTTCCACTACAAGGTACTGATGTCTCCTATGGATTAGGTTCAAACGACATTACTGGTTTTATGACCAATCCAACACCTGGCGCAGCTAATGATGTCGCAGTAACCAATGGCTGGATTGAAGACACCAAATTCAGTATTGATCGTGGCTTTTACACATCACCAATCAGTGTTGAAATAACCTGCGATACACCAGATGTTACCATTAGATACACTACTGATTGCAGTTCACCAAGTGAGATAAACGGTACTATTTATACAGGACCAATAACAATTTCAGAGACAACAGTTCTTCGCGCTTCAGCATTCAAAAGCGGATGGATTTCACCAGATATCGATACACATACTTACATTTATATAGCTGATATTATCACACAACCAGCGACAAAGCCCACAAGCCTGTGGCCCGATCCTTACACCGGACATAATAGACAGGTTATGGACTATGCAATGGACACAAAAGTAACCCAAAGCGCAACATACGGGGACCTAATAGACGACGCACTTCTCGCCATCCCCAGCATCTGCGTTTCTACCGATTTACCATATCTATTCAATACAAGTACTGGTATTTATGCAAATCCGGATAAAAATCTGGAGTGTCCTGCCTGTATTGAACTAATTTATCCTGACGGTTCGGAAGGCTTCCATGTCAATGCAGGATTGAAAATTCGAGGTGGAAGTAGTGCCAGAAAGTCCAATCCAAAACACTCTTTCCGAGTCATTTGCCGATCGGACTATGGCGACCCAAAAATTGAGTTCCCGTTACTCGGTGAAAATGGTCCTGATAAATTCGACAAGATTGATTTACGCACTGCACAGAATTTTTCATGGCATCTTTCATCTCCTGAAAATGCTAACTGGATCGATGATCCCTTCAGCCATGACACTCAGCGAGATATGAATGTACTTAATACCAATGGATTTTTCTTCCACTTATATCTTGATGGAGTTTATTGGGGATTATTCCAGATCGAAGAACGACCAGAAGCCTATTTTGCCCAATCACATCTCGGTGGTGCATCAGAAGATTATGATGCCATCAAATCAGACCAAGACACTGGTATTATGTATGTCACTGACGGCACGATGGACCTTTACAATGCATTTTGGACACAGGTCAAAGCAGGCGTTACTACTGCAGAAGCATATTTCAGACTTCAGGGTATGAATGCTGATGGCACCGTTAATCCCTCTTATACACGATACCTGGATGTGGATAATCTCATCGATTATATGCTAATTGTCTTTTTTACAGGTGCACAAGATACTCCCCTTGGACCACCTAATCAGAACAGTAGACCTCGCAATCTTAATATCGTTTTAAATAATGTTACTCCCGACGGATGTAAGTATATAATGCATGATAACGAATGGTCTTTATTACAGCAGTCAGGTGTTAATGTCAACCGCGTCAGTGTTTCGCTTGGATCAGCGCTTGGGGAACAACGATATTTCAATCCCTGGTGGTTGCATCTACAGTTAAAAAATAATGCAGAATATGTGCTGCGTTTTGCTGATCGCGTCCATAAGCATTTTTTCAACGGTGGCACATTGACTCCAGAGGCTTGCACAGCGCGATTCCAAGCACGAATGGATGAAATAAGTATGGCAATCATCGCCGAATCAGCCCGATGGGGCGATTACAGAAGACCAACTTCTCCATACACACAGGCTAACTGGCAATCTGCTTGTAATTGGATTCAGAATAATTTTTTCAATGCATCTCCCAAGACCCGTACACAGATTGTACTTGAACAACTGAAAAGCGCAGGTCTGTATCCGTCTGTCGATGCACCTGAGTTTAGCTC
>CAZYWQ010000208.1:0-5639 GCA_964651675.1 uncultured Candidatus Sumerlaeota bacterium
ATATTGTTCTGAAATTCAAACTTTTAGATAGAGCCATCAAGGCAAAAGAAGAGGGTAAATTCGACCATCTTTCATTTTCGTTTCATGATAAGCCTGAAGTACTCAAAATATTTATAGATTGTGGCTATTTTGAAAGTATGCTTGTGCAATACAACCTTCTCGATCGCAGAAATGAAGAGATGATTGCCTACGCAACATCAAAAGGATTAGGAGTAGCTACAATGGGTTCTATTGGTGGTGGAAGGCTTGGAGAAGATTCTGAAATTATTATGAAAATGGCGCCCGATTCTATTCGCTCCACACCGGAATTGGCATTAAAATTTATCTTTGCTAATCCTAATGTTCATTGTGCCCTTTCAGGAATGAGTTCAATCAAGATGGTGGAGCAGAATGTTTCTGTTGCTTCTTCTGATGAATTTATTACTGCCGAAGAGCTTGAGAAAATTGATTATATAATGAAAACGTATGAGGAAAAATCCGACCTCAATTGCGTCTATTGTAGATATTGTATGCCCTGCCCTAACGGTGTGAATATTCCTGATAACTTCAAGCTTTTAAACTATTATAAAATCTATGGGCTTGAGAAATATGCAAAGGAACAATATGCAATGTTCGGGAAAATACCATTATGGGAAGGCAAGCCAGCTTCGGAATGCATTGAGTGTGGAGAGTGTGAACCTAAATGCCCACAAGGTATCTCTATTATTGAGCAACTCAAAGAAACACACAAAACTTTGAAATAATAGAAAAAGGGACAGACGATGTCCGTCTGTCCCCTTTTTAACCATTTTATTTATACAGTTCTTCCTCTTCTTTTTTCAATTTAACTTCTCCGAGTCTTGGATAGAAGCTGATACCACTTTCACCAATACCTCCTGTTACTTCTATAGGAACTCTGGTTTTGAATTGCGTTAGTTTTATGGCTTCAAGGTCTTTATTTTTTATTATGTTGTTGTACATTTCTACAATCCTTGTTCGCTTCTCCTCATCTATTGGCCGCTTAATCGTGAATGTGCCTTGTTTGTATCTGTTTATTTTCATAGTCATATTGTTGTGCGAATCGATTATTACACCATCTTTTAACAACTCATTGTTTTCTTTGTAGCCATCGAATAAATCAGGACTAATATCAAGGTTTTCGGAGGCTGATAAAATGAGATTTTCCTGAAGCAATTTTTTGTTTATAATAATATCAGTCTCAGAAGGAATTGATAATTTCTTCAATTGTTCTTGAGCAAGATCATAATATTTTGAGGAAGGAAATTTCTCGACGAGGAATTTTAAAGCTCTTTCTTTTTCGGATGTATCCTCAGTTTCCTTCGCATAAACATAAATATTCTTGGCGAGTTTGCCTTCAAGTTTTTTGATTTTTATGCTGTAATCAAAAGATGATAATTTAAGATATTCAATAGCCTTGTGATAATTACCAGCCCTTTCATCTCTTTTCGCCATTATATCTACAAGATTATCCTTTTTATTCTCATTAACTGTCTTCTGCAAAGTGCGATTCGCAAGGAATGCAAGATTATCGAGTTCAAGTGGATTTTTAAAATTTATGGCAATTGCTCGTATTCCCATATCAAGCAAAAAGAAAACACTCAGATTACCAACAGCTCTGACCTGTTGATATGCCACAGACGACAAAGTCAGATGGAGACTTGTTTTGAAAGGACGATGTCCTGTCAGAACATATCGCATTGTATCTTTTTTAAATTGTTTATTTTCTTCCAGGAAGGCAGAATAAGGATTGTATTCAGGATTCTTAAGTATCATCTTCGAATGTTCACGCATATTCGAGTATTTTTCTTGATTAGCTAATCTTTCAAATCTCTTGATGGCTTTATTCCGATCTCCTCGAATGTTATAAGCGATAGCAAGTAGATATTCTGCTTCATCAGAAACAGAACTTCTTGTATAGATTCTGAAAAAATTGTTGGCGATGTGTTCGATGATATCAGGGTCTCTTAATGTTGCTGCTAATAATAATTCTTTATAAGCTTCTTCTTCCTTCGTGTTTCTAATCCTATCCTCGCCATTGATGACAATAAGCGATTTATACCTTTCTCTCATTAGCTTGGTGACTTTTTTTTCTGCTTTCAGAGTTTTCCGATTTGCCTTTCGACTGTCAGGGAAGAGACTGAGAGCATATTGATAACAATTAATGGCATTACCAAAATCTTCTTTTGATAGAAAATAGTCTCCTTTTAAGAGTTCCGTTTTGAAAAGGTTCTTCTTTTGCTTTTTTTCAATTTTATTGAGTTTCTTCTGAAGGCTCAAATTGTGTTTGGAATCAGGATGTTTTGATTTGAATCTTTTAGTAAGATGCGCAATTTTATTTTCGTGAATTGTGAGTCTTGTAATCCTGTCAAAAAAGAATATACTATCGGTTAGGAACTGAAGGAATGCTTCTGTTTGACCAAGTAAAACTCTCGATGCAGTTTGAGAAATCATATTAAAAAAGATATAGGATCGATTGAATCGGTCTTCGTAAGTTAATCTCCTGATTAGATTATATTCATCATTATAAAGCGAATGATGAATCATACTATTCTGAACTTTATCGATGTTCTTTGCATCCAAACTTCGCAGAGATGTTTTTTTTGCATCGATAAAGTCGTCCCTATCTTTAATCAAGTTATTTCGCAATTCAGTAATGTTATCTTTGAGACCTGAGATGAATCCGTAATGGATAAAAAGGTTGGCATCGTAATGTTCGAATTTTTTGATTGTATCATCAACTAATAATTCTTTTGAAGTATAGGAATTTATGAGGGCATCTCTTACTTCCTTTTCAATCTCGGAATCCAATTCTGTCTGAAAAGCCAATATGGATAAGGGAATAAAGAGAATTAAAGTGATTAGTATTTTTGGAATTAATTTATTCATAACGAGGGAACTATAATTTATTTATTAACTGAAAAATTAGGAATTTCGCTTCCTTCATTAATAATTTTATTGGGATAAATCTGACAACCTGCATAAATTTTTGAGTTATTTCCGATAACAACTTTTTTGCCAAGTGTTGTTAATGTGGTGTTGGGAACCAAATCCGGAGGCGGAGTGAGACCTGATGTATCGCCGATATTAATCTCACAATTCTCACCAATAGTAGCATCCTTATCGCTTATAACACGCCTTATTTTCGCACCCTTTTTTATTATACAGTCATGCATAATTATAGATTCCGATACTTCAGCTCCTTCGTCGACTACTACACCAGGTGAAAGAACTGATGAAGATACCTTTCCCTTAATAACGCATCCTAAAGAAATAATGGACTTATTGGTCGCTGCATCTGGACCTACTATTATAGGTTGTCTGAAACCTGTGTACCTATCATACAGATTTGTTCTTATACCTGCTTTTTCGAAGTTACAAGTGTGTCCATCATTAAGACATCTCATATGGAGTTCAAAGTACTCATTGATATCCTTGAGATATTCCCAGGAATCTTTGTATTCGTAAGCATAGACAGTTTTTTCTTTAACAAGTTTAGCAACAACATCAGCTGAAATGTTGTGATATGTATTACTGTTCGCATCCTCTTCCAGTGCTTGTTTGAGAACATCTGTATTGAATAAGTATATACCAAGACATATCGTATCAGAAATAGGTTTTTCAGGTTTTTCGACAAAGTTAATAACACGATGATCTTTATCAGTCTCAACATAACCGAATTGAATGTCATCAGGTTTTGGTTTTATTTTTCTTGTAACAATAGTTAAGTCTGAACGCTTCTCAATATGATAACTTATGAGATTACGATAATCCGTGATGTAAAGATGATCACCGCTAAGAAGAAGAACCAATTTCGGTTCCCATTCCTCGACAAAATTCCAGTTGCGATAGACTGCATCAGCCGTTCCTGAGAACCATTGAGTACTATTAATTCCGACAAAAGGTGGCATAATCTTCGCCACTCTTCCGTAACCATCGAAGTCCCAAGATGAGCCAATTCCAATATGACCCATCAATGATGCGGGAAGATACTGCGTAATAATACCGACTCTTTCAATATCCGAATTGCTCAAGTTGCTAAGTATGAAATCAATCAAGCGGTATCTACCCATAAATGGAAGAGCGGCTTTAGCTCTGTTTAAAGCCAATACACCGAATCCAGAAGTTGTTTTCCCACCAGCTAATATCATTGCAATGATTTCTTTCACTATTAGAAACCTTTATAATAAGTTTTTGAAATTATTAAATTGCGTAAATGAAACTTGCATAATTTCGTATTTTTATCAAGGATTTAAAATAGGATGTGTTAGTCCCGATCTTTTTGTTTTAAAGAAGACATTAAAATTAATTTCTTAAGAGAAGTCTTCCTGAATTATCGCTCACATCCTTATTATTTTTCAATCGAATTTTACCATTGACTATAACATACTCGATACCTTCAGGGAATTGGTGTGGGTCTTTGAATGAGGCTTTGTCGGTAATTTTATTTAGGTCAAATATCACAATATCAGCAAAATAATCTTTCTTTATTAGTCCTCGTTTGTTGAGTTTCATTTGAAATGCAGGAAGCGATGTAATTTTGCGAATTGCCTCACCAATCTCAAGCTTTTTACTTTCTCTAACATATTGCCTGATGTATCTCGGGAAAGAACCATAGGATCGCGGATGCGGATTACCTCGTCTGTATTTACCGAATGGTATTGCTGCACTACTGTCCGTGCATAACATTCCGAGAGGATGCGTTAACACAAGGTCTGTCTCTTCTTGTTTCATCGTAAAGGCACATATACCAACATCCAGGTTTCCATCAATGAGAAGTTTGTAAAATGTGTCCTTATGTGAAAGTCCAAATTTATTAGCAATTTCTTCGACTGATAATCCTTCGATGTTTTTGTGTTTATCACAATTTGCATAAGTAATTAATACACCACTCCAGTCGATGGTTTCCTTGTCTCTCACCACTTCTTCAAAAATTTTATCCTGTAACTTTTCATCTTTAATCCTTTTCATAATCGCATCGTGACCGCCATTATGCACCCATTTTGGTAAAACTGAAGTAAGATCAGTGGCAGAGGCAATGTATGGATACTTATCGAAATTGTTTCTATCACCATTCCCATTGCTCTTTTCAATCATCTCGATTGCCTTTGATACCTTTCCCCAATTATTTTTACCACTTGCCTTGAGATGAGAGATTTCGACCGTAACATCAGCTTCTTTACCAATCTTCAATGCTTCCTCAATAGCTTCAAGAAGAGTATCGCCTTCTCCCCGAATATGCGATGAATAGATTCCATCATACTTTTTCAATACTTTTGCCAGTTCGATAATCTCTTCGGTATCGGCAAAATAACCTGGGGAATAAATCAAACCTGTAGACATTCCAAAAGCACCACAATCCATTGCTTTTTCGACTTCGGTTTTCATTTTGCTTAACTCATCTGTTGTAGGTTTTCTATCCTCATAACCTACTATCGAAGCCCTGATCGTTCCATGACCAATGAAGGGGATAACATTGATAGCGGGTTTACTTTCTGTAATCTTGTCAAAGTACTCCTGTACAGTTGACCAATCTATTGGATAATCGTATTTACTGTACTCTTCCTTAACCCTCTTCTTCGCCTCATTATAAAACGGAAAAGTGGAGTATCCGCAATTTCCGATTACTTCAGTCGTAATTC
>CAZYWQ010000209.1:0-5629 GCA_964651675.1 uncultured Candidatus Sumerlaeota bacterium
GTATGGGACTCATATTGGCTGATTGCTATATAAAATTAGGTGAGGCTGAACAATCATTAAAATATATGAATGAGATTAAAAATGTTTTTAAAGATCACTATAAACTTTATGTCATTTTAGGTGAGGCTTATTCACAAAAGAATAACATAAAAGAAGCCCTTGCGAACTATCAAAAGGCAATCGAAAAAAATCCTAAGGATGTAACCACATTTATCAAAATTGCGGAATTGTACAAGAAGGAGAAAAATTGGGAAAAGGCTCTCGAGTACTTTAACAAAGCACTTAAGCTCGATAAAAAGAATGAGTCGATTTTAATCAACATTGGTTATTGCTGGAATAATATGAGTGAGTATGTTAAAGCTATAAATACCTTAAAAGAAGTCACGACAAATATTAATCCAAAAAATATTGAAGCACGAATAGAACTCGGTGTGGTTTACTTGAATTTCAATCTTCCTGAATATGCTTATAAGGAATGGCAAGAGGCTCTAAATATCGATCCCAACAATGAAGATGCAAAAAAATATATTGAAGAACTAAAAAAGAATTTCCCTAAGATTAAATTTGAATAAGTCACGAGGGAAAAAGAATGAGTAATTAAAAAATGAAGAATAAAACTGAACCAAAAGATGAATTAGTTTCAAAGATTGATCGTGGCAAATTACCCGTTCATATAGCGATAATAATGGATGGAAATGGAAGATGGGCACGCCAGAAAGGTTATAAAGACAGAACGAAAGGGCATGAATATGCTATTAATGCTGTTAAGGCAGCAGTCAGAACCTGTGGCGAAATCGGAATAAAATACCTGTCTCTTTTTGCATTCTCTACTGAAAACTGGAATAGACCGAAACGAGAAGTTAATTTTCTAATGTTTCTTCTCAACAAATACCTTAAATCTGAATCGAAGGAGTTATTAGACAATAACATAAAATTGATCGTTTCTGGTAGATCAAATGATCTACCTTCAAATGTACAAAAAACTCTTCAAGACATTATAAACATAACCAAAAACAATGATGGATTAGTAGTAAATTTTTGTTTGAGTTATTCCGGACGAGTAGAAATTATTGATGCTATCAATAAAATACTAACTCAGAAACCTCAGAATAAAATTGATGAAAAAACATTTATAAATTTCCTCTATAATCCACAAATCCCTGATCCAGACCTTCTTATAAGAACAAGTGGAGAATTCAGAATCAGTAATTATTTCTTATGGCAGTTAGCTTATACAGAGATTTATATTACGAATGTTCTATGGCCCGATTTCAGTAGGAAAGACCTACTCGAAGCAATCATAGATTATCAAAAACGAGATAGACGATTTGGTAGAATTGATTAGTTTGATTATCTAATTGGTTTTAGGTGACCAGGAATAGGAAGATCCTGATGTTGTAGCAAAAACATATTTGTATTTTTCTTTCAGTTTATCCCTTACAGTTTCAGCCTGACTCTTACTTTCAAAAATCCCAAAGATTGTTGAACCACTTCCACTCATCAAAGCTCCATAAGCTCCTTCATTTAAAAGTTCTTTTTTTATTTCATCTAAAATTGGATATCGAGGAAAGATAAACTGCTCAAATGTATTATATAGTTTTTTTCCAATACCGTTTATCGAAGAATCCGATAAAACTTTAATAAAATTAGTAAGTGAAGGATGTTTTATTACCGTTTCTAATTCTATTTGCTGATAAGCCCACTTCGTAGATATTTCCAATTCTGTATTAACAAGAACGAGATAAATAATATCATTGGTAATAGGCTCGATAATTTCACCGCGATTAGTGCCAATGCACCTTCCGCCAAAAAGATGAAATGGGACATCCATACCTATTCTTTGTGCAATGTTTAGAAGGTCATCAAACTCTAAATTTAACTGAAAAAGTTTATTTAAAGCAACAATGGTAGCAGCAGCATTCGAACTTCCACCGCCTAAACCCGCACCAATAGGGATTTTTTTGTTTATCTTAACCTTAATCCCTATATCTTTTAATCCTGCATATTCAGATAATATTTGTACGCTCTTAAAAACAATATTAGATTGATCGGATGGTACGATTAAATTTTCGGATATTATTTCAATTCCATTTTTTATAACATCAAATTCCAAACTGTCGCTCAAATCGATTAATTGATATACCGTATTAAGAGAATGGTATCCATCATCTCGCTTAGAAACAATATCAAGGAATAAATTAACCTTAGCTTTGGATTGGATATGCAACTTTTTTGTGTCCATTAAATCAAATTATTCCCAACAACCTGTCTCTATAGTTAAAACAAGATAATCAAACTTTGGTATCAACTGCAAGGACTATCTCCTGAAATTTATGTTTTTGAATATTATATCGCCAGAAAAACAATATGGTGCGACACAACCAGTCTACAGTCGTTGCAATCCAGATTCCAGCAAGTCCTAATCCAAACTGAAGTCCAAGTAAATATGATAAAACCAATCGTGGACCCCAAACCGATAATGTGGCAACATAAAGTGGTGTCTTAGTATCACCAGCACCTTGAAATGCTCCACGAAATACCATAGATGCACCTAAAAATGGTTGTTCGAACGCACCAATCATTAGACATAATGCTGCACTTGCAATGAGATTCTTTTCACTTGTAAATAATCTCGCTAAAAATCCTGGGATCAACAGAAATAATAGTCCGAAAGATGACATAACAAAAATAGCAATAAGAAGTGATTGCTTAATACTTTGTCGAAATCCACTTTCTGATCTTTCACCTATTTTTTGACCAACAAGTGTTGCACATGCCATTGAAAAAGCAAGTCCGGGCATAAAGGATAATGATTCGATTGCTACTGCGATGCGATGAGCAGCAATTGCCAAAGTACCCATCGATGTCACGATTCGTGTGAATAAAAGAAAGCCAGTTCGCACTAAAAATGGTTCCAATGATGCTGGTAGGCTAATTTTGAAAACAGTACGAAGCGAGTCTCTCGAAATAAGTTTAAAACTGTTGGTATACAATCGTAATACACTTCGTTTGGAAAAAATATGAGATGTTAATAAAAATCCTTCTATGACCTTACAAATTGCTGTGGATAAACCAGCGCCTTGAAGTCCAAGAGCAGGCATTCCAAATTTTCCAAAT
Organism: uncultured Candidatus Sumerlaeota bacterium; assembly: GCA_964651675.1. Taxonomy (GTDB): domain Bacteria; phylum Sumerlaeota; class CAZYWQ01; order CAZYWQ01; family CAZYWQ01; genus CAZYWQ01. Next base: position 3,118 of record CAZYWQ010000209.1, read on the forward strand.
ATCAAAATATAATTGCCGATTACATTCAGACAATTCGTCAGTATTGTTACTTTCATTGGTGTACGAGTATCGCCCGAAGCCCGTAATATACTCGAACTAATCATAGATATGTCATTAAAAACAAAAGAATAAAAAATAATTCTTATATAACTTCCTGATTCCCAGATAACTGAAGTATCTTTAATGAACAATCCTACTATTCTGTAAGAAAAGAGTGCACCAGGTATCGAAACAATAATCCCTCCAATAATTCCCATTACCAAAGATGTTGCGGCAAAAATCCTTGCTTTGTTAAAATCTTTCTCACCGACTGATCGTGAAACAGTAGCTACCGTGCCAATACCGATAGCCATTAGAATTGATGAGATTGCCCACATAATCGGACCGGCAATTCCAGTTGCAGCAAGCGCAACCTCTCCCAATCTGCCTACCATTAAGGTATCAACAAAAATCATCAGCGTGAAAAGAAAATTCTGTATCACAATGGGCCAGGCAAGACTGATCACTTTTCTACGGATTATTTTGGGATGTGCATCCATAATAGTTATCTCAACTAAGTATCTATCATTCTAATTGGATTAGCAAACTTATATACTATATAAATCCTGTCAAGTACTATTACATAGTGACTGTTTAAAAACTCTAAAATACGAGATTGCTACACTCACTTCGTTCGTTCGCAATGACACTGTAGGGGCTTGATTTATCAAGCCCGTTCCCAGGGAATACTCCGGATAATAACGGGTTCGATGAATCGAAGCCCTACATTCTGATATACAATGACAGATCACAAGCCTGTGTGGTATCATTGCGAACCGTTTTATCCCGCAGGGAGACTGTGTCTCGTGTGGCAATCTCGTCTTTCTAACTGGTTTTCAAATAATCACCTTTACACTAACATATTCATTATATATATTTTTTATTGATTTTAAAAGAGAAAGACTTAATAAAATTTCATTACGATCATTCCAAATAATGAATGATATTACATAAAACGACATTTTATGAAAGGATTAATTCGATATAATGCTTGTTAAAAATCGTGGATTATGTATTTTTGTATTACTTTTCTCATTAATGGTTTTGCTCGATATATTAGCGGATGACAGCATCTCAGAATTAAATAAGAAAATTCAAGTCATTATCGATGAATCACCAACAAAAGACGATGCTACACTCGGTATTTACTTTGGATTTCTCAATGATGAAAGAACGATATTCGCTTTAAATGAGAACACACCATTAACTCCTGCATCCTGTAATAAATTACTCGCCACATCAGCTGCGTTTTATTATCTGAAACCTGATTTTCATTATGAGACAAATATTTATTATTTAGGGACAATCGAAGATAATACACTAAAAGGCAATATTATCATTGTCGGCAGTGGAGATCCTTCGATATGTGGCAGATGGAATGATGACGATATCACAAAGACACTAAAAGATTGGGCTGATGCCATCAAGAAACTTAATATAGATGTAATAGATGGTGACATCATTGGAGATGACGATTTCTTTGATGAAGAATATTACTGTAAAGGATGGTATACGGGCTACAGAGGAGAATGGTTTGCATCAGAATCCTCAGCTTTATCATTGAACGATAACTGTGTTAATATCCGTTGGAAAGGTTCGGATAAAGTCGGAGAAAAAGCATCTTATCAATTAGATCCTTCCTCGAAGTATTATCAATTGGTAAACGATGTTGTGACAGTTGAAAAAGATAAAAAAGTAAGCATTTATTACGATAGAAAAAACAAGAGTAATAAAATAACGGCTGAAGGTGAGATTCCAACAGAAAAACAATCTCTCGAATATTTCACTATTTACAATCCGACTTTGTTTTTTACAACGGTCTTTAAGGAGACTCTCGAATCGAAAGGAATAGAGGTCAAAGGCTCTCCTAAAGACATTGATGACTTAATGTTTTTTAAAAAGAAAAAAGTTAAAAAAGAAGATGAGAGAAAATTAATTGCTACATACAAATCACCTGCGCTATCCGAAATTTGTAGGATCATTAATCACAGAAGTCAGAACCTTTATGCTGATCAGGTTCTGAAAACCGTTAGTGCCACTATGAATGGTGAAGGGAGTTTTGAAAATGGTTTCTTGTCGATAAAAAAAATGTTTAAAGCTGAAAAAATAGATACGGATGGATTAAAAACAGTCGATGGTTCAGGATTAAGTCGTTTCAACAAAGTCAAACCTATTCAGCTCGTTGAAATATTAAGAGTTATGAAAAGGAAATATGAGAATCAGTTTATTGAAACCCTACCTGTTGGTGGAAAGGGCTCTCTATATGGTCGCTTTAAGGCTAATGACTATGAAAGCGAAGTTAGAGAAAATATCAGAGGAAAAACAGGTTATATTGGAGGAGTACATTCAATCACAGGAGTAATCACTAACAAAGCGGGCACTGAAATCGTTTATTCGATCATAGAAAATGGATACAGTAAAGCAGGCAGGGATGTTACGAGATTAATGGACAAGTTGTGTACAACTGTAGCAC
>CAZYWQ010000210.1:0-5621 GCA_964651675.1 uncultured Candidatus Sumerlaeota bacterium
CTTGTATCCTGTGCTCTGACAAAAATTTTCTGTTCTTTTCCCAATTTAATAGCAGGAACTGCAAAAGGTTGACTAATAGTTAATCCATAATCTCTCATATCTGTAGTATACCAGATTAGACCTTCAGTTTGGGGCCATATCTCTTTAGGATCACAAAATCCTCCAACACTATATTCTCGAGATTCTGTCCAACCCCAATTATATACTGCTTTGTAAGTTTTTATAGCTAATTCCCTATTCCAAAAGATTCCGCGACATAACTCTCCTGTTTCACCTGGAGCATAGCCACCACCAATCGCACCTCTGCAACCACCAGTAAAGTCTGCATAAGGATTCCAGCTAACTTCATACCAGCGTTGGATATATTCATCTTTGGGAGCACTTCCATCTCTCAATGGTGAAAACCAGTCAAAAGCAGTAGTAATAAGTCCACCAGACAAACCATTTTGCAATATAGAAGCTCTGCAACCACAATGTCGCATTTTTAAAGCAATTTCTTTTTCACCCAATTCTTCCGCTATTCTGGCTCCACATTCAAAAGCCGTAATTGCGATTGCTCGCCCTGAGTAATATACACCTATAGAACCGGTTGTTGGAGATTGAAGTCCTTGAAGATATTCTAACGCTTTTAATACAGAATCCCAGAATTGATTTAAGAATTTTTTATCTTTTGTAAACTGGTAATGGCAATAAACAGCCATTATATATTCACTTACAGACATATCTAATATTGTAGAATTTTTTTTGTTACCAAACCAGTCATAGAGAATGCAGATACCACCGTTAGCTTCTTGAAATTTTTTAAAAAAATCGAGTACTTTTTGAGCTCGATCATACATTCCTATTCTATCAAAAGCGATTGCACCGGTCGCATCATCAAAAGTACCACAATATCTTTTCTCTTTTTCTGGCTCATAAATTCTGCAAAAAGCCCCATAAATTTTTGATCCGATTAATGCATCTTGATATTGAGGTAATAACTCTTTTAATATTTTATACTTATGTAAATCTTCTTCATCAATATGACTTTGGTCAACAGGTGGAGATAGCCATTGAGGAACATTAAGCGAATCATAAGGATATGAAAGGAAATCCATAATATCTTCACCCACTGACAAACAAAACTCTAATCCCCAAATTTCCCCTTCATAAGGAGTAAAACCATTTTTTATTAACTTAATTTTGCCATCTTTTTCGATACAAATACTCATTTTGGGATAAATCCAGGAAATAATTATTCCTCTATTTTTAGCATCTTTGAGCCCAGCATACTTATATGCCCAGAATGAATTCTCTAAAAACCAATCTGATTCTATTTCTATTTGATAATCATCGGCTAAAAATTTGCCATCTTTTATTGAGGTATCTAATCTAAAATCAATATTGACAGAATTATCTTCCGGGAAATCCGGAGGTGGAGAAGAAAAAGTTTTCTTAGCAATAAAATATGTTTTATATTTTATCTCATCTGGATATATTAATACATATTGTTCAAATTGAACCGAAGTATTTTCGCCGGTTACTTTTAAGACTAAGAAATCTTTATGTGTTGCCAATACTTCAATATTCCCACTAAGTTTAGACTGTTCTATTATATCACTACTATTTTTTATATTAAAACCTACACCCTCTTTTAATAAATTTCTCGTTTTTATCTTTTTAAATTCTATATCTGAAAGACAACCTCCTTTTGAACTTAGCCAAATAAGAATTTTTTTATCATCTTCAAAAAGAAAATCTGACTTTTTATCACCATCAAGGTCTTTTACCTCAATTTTATAATTAAATTCTTTTTCAACTACTCTTTTTTCCAAGATGTTAAATTTTGTTAAAATTTTACCCGATATCTGACAATTCGTGAAAAGAATTAATATAATGATAAATATGGGAAGTATTAACTTTTTTTTCATATGAATACCGCTAATAATTATAATAGCTTTTAAAACACTTCAAACTGACTAATTTGAGAAGCACTTTTGCCCCCTGACTTATCTTTTGCATATACTTTATATTTGAATAAACCTTTCTTCTCAGGTATCCATTTATAGATGTAAGTAAAGCCGTGCCTTTCCATTGGAATCACCTTATCATCAAATTCTAAAATCACTTCTGGTGCAACTCCTGTTCTTGTATCCTGTGCCCTGACAGAAATCTCTTGTTCTTTTCCTAATTCAATAGCAGGAACTGCAAAAGGTTGACTGATAGTTAATCCATAATCCCTCATATCAAGTGTATAATATATCAAAGCCTCAGATTGAGTCCATATAGCCCTATCACTAAGACCAATCTCATCCGGATGAGTTTCTTTCCACTGTCGGAAACCACCTTCACCAAGAACAACCGAAGGTCTCCAAGCCCATTTATACATTGACCTCATAGTATCAATAGCTAACTGACGATTCCAAAAAATACCCCTAACAGTTTCAACAGTTTCACCAGCCGCAACACTACCCTTGCCACCACCAAGAGCCCAACCATACACTCCTTCTTCTCCTACAAGGTCATTCCATGTAATTTCATACCAGCGTTGTATATATTCATCTTGCAAAACCTCAGCCCTTAATGGTGAGAACCAGGAAAAACCATGACATAATCGAGTAAGTGTCTGTAATCCATTTATAAGTAAAGAGCATCTACAAGCATTTTCACGAAGATCCTCCGCTTCATCAGGCTTACCTAATATCTCTGCCATCCTTGCTCCACATTCTAAAGCTCCAACAGAATGGGCTTGAAATGGCATACCACCTATATAACTGGCAAACGAAGGTTGTATTATTTTCTTTATCTCATTTAAAGGCTTTTCAACTGATTGCCAAAACTCATTCAAAAATTCTTTATCTTTAGTAAACAAATAATAAGAGTATACAGCCATCACATAGGTCGGCATTTGGGCAATACCTTCCTTAACAATTGGATTCCCATTACGATCGTATTTATGATACCAAGAACCATCTGAATGTTGAAATTCCTTCAAAAATCTCAGAATTTTTAATGACCTATCTGGCATACCTATTCTGTTAAAAGCAATAGAGGATGTAATATCATTAAAAACAGAACAAATATCTTCTTCAAGAGGACCATCAGGAGTAGGATATGTTGACATTGATCCTTCAATTTTTGAATTCACTAATCTATCTTGATACTTTGGAAGTAACTCCTTCAAAATTTTATACATCTCTCTTTCCTCTTCTGAAATATGTTGCTGATTAATTGGTGGCATAATCCATCTCGGTACATTTTGTTTATCAATACAATCAGGAATATTAGCTGACATATTCGAGCCAATAATTAAGGAACATTCTAATTGCCATATCTCCCCTTCATACGGTGCAAATCCATATTTTATAAGCATACATTCATTCTTATCTACTTTTGCTATCATTTTGGGATACAACCAATACAATCCTATCCCATAGTCATCTTTATTTTTCATTCCTATAAATTTATATGCGTAGTATCGTTCTTTTAATGCAGGTGGAAGTATTAAATAATCATCTCCCATCACCTCAGACATTTCTGTAGTATCTAAGCCAAGTTTCAATCGAATATAATTAGGGGTAGGATTAGGAATTTCCTTATTAAATGATTTGTCAGTGTAGTAGTTAATCATATAATGGATATCGGAGAAATGAATAGTAACATATTCTTCTACATATCCATAAAAGTTCTTTGAAACTACTTTGAAATTTACATAATCAGTCCCATCTGATAATAAGATAATATCTCCAGACACACTATCCTGAGAATATTTTTTTAAATTATCAGCAACTTCTATGGCGAAGTTATCCGTTAAAAGATTCTTTTTTGAATTTTTAAATTGAACTTCTGACAAACTTCCACCCTTAGAAGTTAACCAAACAAGAACTTTTTCTGCATCCTCATAATGTAAATCCGATTTACCATCACCATCAATATCCTTTGTTTGTACCTTATGGGATTTATCTTTTACTTCTATTTTCTCTGTCTTTTTGAGTTTAATTTTGGGGATAGTATATGTTAATTCTCCAAGTGTTATGTCGCAATCAAATTTAGCAGACCCCCATTCTTCCGAATTCTGAAAAAAGAGCTGAGTTCGGCTATTCCACACTATTACTGTTTCTCTCTCTTGCGTTTCATCAGCATCATTTATACTGACTTCTAATCCAAACCTTTCACCCTTTTCATCTTAAAATTATCGAAATAAGCAAACGGTATCCTTGCTTCTAAGTTATATCCATCCTCAGTCTGTACAGTTTTTATCTCTCCATCATACATCAGTGTATGTTCTTGCTTTCCCAATTTATTTGTCCATAACCAGATTATATCGTTTGCTGCTAAGCACATTATTGCCAAATTTCCAGATGACAAATTCTGCAGATATATCTCTACTCCATCACCATTCCATAGATATTCATCTAACTGAGGATTTACTCTTGGATAATCATCTTTTATCTTTGCAAAAACATAGAGATTTTTCTTATCAGTCATCAGATAAATAACACCACCAAGATCTTCCCCATCTCTCCAATTTTCTTTCCCATCAACTATTTGAAAATCCTTATTTATATTTAACCGAGTTGCTTTTCCCCATTGTTCACGAAAGAATCCATCTATATTCATTTCTCCACTTATATATGGAATCGTAACTTCATTTTTCTCTAATTTTTCTTCTTTAGAATTAGAGAACAGAAAAACTGAAAAAATGAATACGATAAATATAATATATATTAATTTCTTATTAATTGTCTCCTCTCCTTTTGCCTCTAAGTAAGAAAGAGGCATAACAAATATATATAGCATCAAAGATTTCCCAAAATAAAATCAAAACAATGATTTATTGTAAAGAACTGAATTCTTAAAAACTATCATAATATTAACTGCTGAAATAAAGTATCTCCAAGGGTAAATTTTTCGATAAATTTGTTAGCATTTTTGATATAAATGCGTCTATGTATATAGACATAAAAATTAACTCGAGTTAAAAGGAGTTCTTGGTTGGAAGATCGAATCCTGGCAAATGCAGCTGCAAACGGTGATCAGGATGCCTTTACAACCCTTATTGAGCGATATAGTACGCATATTTATACGATTGCTTATAAGATCACGCTCAATGAGGAGGATGCACTTGATGTCTCACAAAATGTATATGAAAAATTGGTAAAAAAAATTGGAGGTTTTAAAGGACACGGAACATTTCGTTCATGGTTAACAGTGATTACCACCAACACAGCGATAGATTCGCTCAGGAAAATGAGTCGCCAGGAATTATCATCGGAACCAGAAAATCTGGACTTTATTTCATCTGGTTCTCAAGTAGGATCAGACAACAATCCACGAGAAATAATAAGTATCCGAAAACAAAAAAAGTTAATCGAGAATGCAATGAAAAAACTTTCTCCACAACAACGAGCGATTTTTGCTTTACGCTTTAAAGAGGATATGCGTCCGAAAGAGATAGCAGCAAGTTTGAGTATTCCTGCTCAACAGGTCAGGTCTCAACTATGTCGTGCAATAGATAAAATTCGCCAGACTTTGAATGGAAGAGTACATTAGTGGAAAATAATCAGACATTAAAATACATTTTATTATAAAGGGAGTGATGAGAAATGGATTCATCCCAAAAATCTAATAACTCAAAATTC
>CAZYWQ010000211.1:0-5577 GCA_964651675.1 uncultured Candidatus Sumerlaeota bacterium
GGTCTATATTAATGAATTTTTTATATTAATATGTATTCTTTGTCAAATGTAATTTCTTTTATTTTATGGTAAAAAATTAATTTATTTGGATATAAACGATTTGTGTGGAATACACTTGATTCCCCTAATTGTCTCGTTATTGGATTTTTTTAATCTTAGGTCCCTAATATTTTAATTCCTTTTTGTATAATGCTGAAATTAAGTTCAACAATGTTGTTTTTGGATTCGATTTTTTTGGGATCTCCGTCTAATTGGAGATAGATGTCACCTTCACTTTCTACCTTTAGTGTGTTTGTTTGGATGTGCTGGATGCCTTTTCCAATCGGAATGCTTTTAGCAATGGTTCGGAAGGTTTTGAATCCCACAGAAGCTACTATCATTGCACCTTTTATGGTCTCAAGGATACCTCTCTTTTTGAATATGAACAAATCCATTAATCCATCATCGACTCTTGCTTCAGGAAACATCTTGACTCCTGCATAAATGGGTGTGTTGGATAATAATATTGAGTAGGCGATTAATGGATTGTCTCTGTCTGGGAGATGTAATGTTAATTTATTGAGTTCTTCTTGGCTCAGTAGTTTTTTGAATGCTGTTATTGCAAATGCAGTTTTGCCAAATCTGCCTTTGAGTTTGTCGGGAACATAGTGAACGACCATTGCGTCAAATCCTATACTGGCAAAACATAGAAAGTATTTATCATTAACTAATCCGACATCGATTATCTTCGCTTTTTTTTCTTTGATATTCTGAACAACTTTTTTGATATTTCTTGGGAATCCGAGACTTCTGGCAAGGGCATTCACTGTTCCAATCGGAATGATTCCGAGAGAGATGTTCTTGCCGATAATCTGATTCAATACAAAGTTAATCGTGCCATCACCACCACAAGCTACAATACAGTTGAATTCATCGATTGATAGGTTTTTAAATACCTTATCAGCTAAGGGTATATCTTTACTTCGTTTGATTACGATTTGGTCATCTGATTGGGAGAAGGTTTTAGTGATAAATTGCTCGAGTTTGTCTAACTTTTTATACCTTGATTTTTCATTAATCAGAAATAGATATTTCATTATATTGTTAGATAAAGTAACCTTTAGAGATTGAGAAATATTTTCTGTACTTCAGTATCGCTATTTGTTTTTTACTTGTGCTTCCTTTTTCTTTTTTTCGATGTATTGTTTGTAAGCAAGGTCTCGAAAAAGGATTACTTTTGTATCCGTAGGATCGATTTTCAGCATCTCTTCCCAGAGTTCATAGGATTCCTTAAATTTATCCTGCGCATAAAGTTCTAAAGCTCTAATTCGGAGTTCATCCTTTTTTCTTTCGAGTTCCTTTTGTTTTTCACGCTTTGTCATTTCCTCTTTTAAGGCTTCTTTATGCCTTAATAATGCTTCTTCAGCCTTGTTCGTTGGAATATCATCAATACTTAGATTTTCTCTGGGTGTTCCCGGTCGATTAAGATATTTTGATGCTATCTCTAACCATAAAGCTGCTCGTGCATGTAGAGGATCTATTGATAGAACAGTATAGAATTCCTTTGTTGCAGCATCATATTTTTCTTCTTTGAATAGCTTAAGTCCCTTTAAATAGTGTTCATCGATTGTTCGTGCTTCTACAAGAGCAACCTTTTGTGCATCACTCAATCTGGAGAAGGAATCTTCGAGAATATTTATGGGAATATCAGGATAAACTTTTTCCCTGTTATAATCGTAGGCAAACGGACCAAAATATTCTTTGGCTTGCTTCAAAATAATCTTCGAGATGATTTTATCGTAGACACGCATTTTTTCTTCAGGAGTAATGTTTGGGTCTTTATCAATTTTGTCTTCAAGCTGACTCATTAAAAGTACTTCAAGATTATAATCACTGAGTCTTTCGAAACGGGACTCGTATGGATCAACATTTATGTATCCTTCCCAATTGGCTTTTGCAATAGCGAATCCGACAAAGTTTCCATCTGTACAAAACTTTATATTGTCAAATGCATCGTATTTTGTGATGTGCTTTTCAGTAGCTCTGATACCGGGATCCCAGAATCCCTCTGTAATTTTTTCATCTTTGGAGAGTGTTAATCGGAGATCTCTTTTTGATTTTGGGACTATTTCATTTATTAGAAATCGCTCTGCAAATTTTATAACATAATCCCTGTGCTTACCCGGTGAAACTGTGTTATTATCTTTGGTATCTCTGAGGACTATGATGACGAAATTGGGTGTTTCGGTTATCTGAATCAATTCGCCGTCAATTAAATATTTGACAAGAAAGGAGTCAATTCCACCTTTCTGTTTCCAATCCATAAATAAAATTGCCCAGTCAGCCATTGGAAGAACATTGTTCATTAAATCATTGGGTATATATTCTCTCTTAAGGATATTTTTGATCCAATTGATGAAGTTTTCTTTCTGAAACTCTGTTGCCTTACCGATTTTATCGGCAGTCTCTCTGTCCGTGGGCCATTCGAGCTGTTGAACAATCCATTGAGGCGATTTCATCTTTAGGAACAAAACATCTGCATCCGCTCTGAGCATTTTGGGCACTTGACGGTTGTAGAAGATTTTGTTTTCTTCGTTATCTTTAACGAGAATAGTCTCCTTTGCTTCGGTAGCTTCGGATTTTTGGGCATATAATAAATGCATATTATAGAATGAAAGTAAAAATAATAATGCAAGATAAGTGTAGATAGTTTTTCGATTTCTTATCATAGTTCTGTATCCTATGCGTTTTATTTTTTTTATAAAAAAGGAAATAGTTGAATATGAAAAGAATGCAATTTCCTCACCAATTTTAACTCGAATATAGTCGATATTAAAAATAATTTTGTCAAATTATTATTTCTTCAGAATCATCACATTCAAAAACTTTATATCACAACCTTCCAGAAATTCAACTCATTTTCTTTCCAATATATAATGATACTTTTTATGAAATTAATGTTACAGGAATTTTTTCTCTTGCTAATTTTGAGTCTTTCATATAATATGAATAAAAATATTGGCTACTATTAGCCAATATGTTGGTCATTATTGGACATTATTTGTCACTTTTATAAATTGAGCTAAGGGCAAATAAGCGAACAAACACACCTATCAGCCTTTTCTGGAGAGGGATTGGTGGAATCCCATATTTCATTTTAGAGATGAATATAATTGGTATAGTTATTGCTGTTACTATGTTTGATTGTAACAAATGAGTAAAGGGAAAGGTGATAGTATGAAGAATAACAATAACATAAAAGCGCATTCAAGATATAAGATTATTAAACCCATTATTGAGAAGAAGAAAACTGTTAATGATATCATTCAGGAATCATCTATCAGTAGAGCAACTGTTTATCGCTGGTTGAAGAGATATAGAGAAGAGGGATATGAGGGATTATCTCATAAATCACACGATGCGTATAATAAAACAAGTTATGTTATTCGGGATTTAATATATTCGCTCAGGAAGGAAAGACTTTTTCGTTCAAGTGGGGATATCGCTAATGAAATAAATAAAAAATACGGTCATCTGCTTTTTGTTGTCGAACACAAAAAGGAAATTACACGACAAACAGTCTGGCGCATACTTAAAGAAAAAGGATTGAATAGTTATTGTTTGAAAAGGGCTGAAAGATAACTAATACCGGTCTTTTTTTGATTTGACTCTCCACAACAAGTCTCACCTTATTTTTTACCAAATGAGAAAAATAACTTTACTAATCGCTCTATTCAGTCTTAAGTGTATTATCTTAAAATCACCTTATAGCTTTTGGACGGAAATATTTTCTTTATATGACCTCTTCCAATAAAATAGATAAAATTTCTTTATTCAAAGCCAACACCATTGTTCAGGCTGGTGCTGGAACAGGGAAAACCCGTCAACTGATTAACCTCTATCTTTTGTTATTGGGGGGTAAGACAAGCTTTCCTCATCCTGTCAGAGTTGATGAAATCGTAGCCATTACTTTTACGGAAAAAGCGGCAAATGAAATGAAGGATAGAATCAGGAAGGCTATTGATGAAGAGATGGGAGTATCAGAAGAGGTTAAAAATAATCAGGTTGAAACGATTCGGTTTTGGAAAAAGGTTAAAGAAGAGTTATTCAAGTCAAATATTAATACCATCCACGGTTTTTGCGCATCTATATTGCGTGAATACTCTGTCGAGGCTAATCTTGATAAAGAATTTACTGTCCTGGAAGAATTGGAAGCCGAAATGCTTCTTGAGGATTTGATCGATTCACTTCTAAAAAACAAAATCAAGAATAAAAATGAGGATGTGAGGAAACTTCTATATGATTATGGGCTTAATGAATCAACTTATCTTAAGGGATTGAAAAGCTCTCTGGTTAGTATTTATAATAAGATGCGTGAGGTTGATTGGCTTGAGAAAATAAATAGTTCTAAAGATGCTGATGAAAAGGTTTATCTTGAAGAATTCATAAAGAAGATAAAAAGTCTGGATGACAAAACCAATAAGATTGAGCCTCTTTTTGCTGGAGATAATGATTATAAGAATTTACTGAACTGCTGGGATAGGTTTAGAGAAAAAATTCTTACTGGCGAAAATGCTGTCAATAAATCTGTCTTATCTACTTCTCTTATTGAGATACTTCTCACCACTGAAAAGTTTTTGAAAATGAGAAGTTTATATCAGAAGTCCAGAAACTCTGAACTTAATAAAGAATTGTATAAAATCACCAAAGAGGTGAAGGACGATCTATGTTCGGATAAGGCTTCAACTGGTCTTGTGCCATTAATCTCTCAAATCTTAAGTGGTCACACAATAAACAGTATCGACAAATTAATATGTGAAATAGATGCCGAATATAGTAAGGAAAAAATTAGATTAAACAGTCTCGATTTTACTGACTTACTTATTAATACACGCAATTTACTTCGTGATAACATTACGGTCAGAAATGAGCTTAAGAAAAGATTTAAGGCAATTCTTGTCGACGAATTTCAGGATACGAATGCTCTCCAGCAACAGATTATTTTTTATCTTGCAGAAAAAGAGAATGAAACGAATGTTTATCCCGAACTCAAATTATCAGCTAAAAAACTCTTCCTTATAGGGGATCCGAAACAGTCTATATATAAATTTCGTGGTGCAGATGTAACTATCTTCAATAAGGTTAAAGAAGAACTTCTGCGTGATAACAAAGATGCGATTTTTACCACTTTTAACATAAATTATAGATCACAAAAACAAATTATTGATTTCGTTAATGATTTGTTCAGCGGAATTTTTAAAATTGTTAAGGGTCATAAAGAAGACTTTGAAATTGATTATATCAACGAAAAGCACGAATTGGAGGCAGATCGGTCTCATACCGATTCGAGACTCGTTGAGATAATCGAAGCTGAGTCGGAGGAATCGATTGATAAAGTCAGAAATATCGAGGCAGAGACTATTGCTCAGAGGATTCTTCAGATCATTAATAAAGAAGATGACAACATAAAAGTATATGATAATGAAGAAAAACAAATTAAAATATCGTTCAAGGATATTACGATTCTTCTGCACAAATTTACTCAGTTAGATATCTATGAGGATGCACTCAGAAAATTCAATATTCCTTATTATGTGG
>CAZYWQ010000212.1:0-3517 GCA_964651675.1 uncultured Candidatus Sumerlaeota bacterium
CCTAACAAAATTCCGTAACATAAACAAAATCTCGATAAAACCGTCTGAGCAGGTTAATCTGTTCTATGGCAATAATGCACAGGGGAAGACGAATATCTTAGAGGCGATTTATTATCTTTCGACAGGTCGCTCATTTAGAGCCAATCAGGATAGTAAGTGTATTCCTCATCATTCAGGAGATGGTGTTTATGCGAGCATTTCAGCGAAAGTAAATCGCCTCGAAGGCGACATCAAAATCGTCATACATTTTAGTACGAAAGGGAAAATTGTTACCATAAACCACAAAAAAATAAATAAACTTTCTCAACTATGGGGAAAATTTCCGACGGTATTATTTACTCCCGATGATATCGAGATAATAAAAGGAACTCCTCAGAAAAGAAGAAAGTTCATCGATACGAGTATTGGTCAAATCCATTCCCAATACCTGCTTTTGCTTCAACAGTATGATTCAGTTATACGCGAAAGGAATGCTTTGCTTAAGGCAACTAAAGACTCTGCAAAACTTAAAAGTCAGATTGATATTTGGGATAAACAACTCGTTGAAGTTGGCACTGAAATTTTATTCCAGAGAAAAAACTCGATGAAATCAATCGCTGAATACTTTACAAAATCTTATGATTTAATATCTCCAGCAAGAGAAACTGTAAAACTCATATATGTTCCTCCATTTAAAAGTGATTTTTTTAATGATAAAAAATCCGCACATCATATTTATTCGAAGGCATTGAAAGAGAATCACGAAAATGATTGGAAAGTTGGTTACACGCAGATTGGACCTCATCGGGATGACTTTGATATTATACTTAACAATAAAAGTGCGAAATATTTTAGTTCTCAAGGTCAGCAAAAATGCTCTGTGCTTGCTTTGAAATTAGCTGAGATTCAGTATATGGAAAAACTGAAAGGGGAAATGCCAGTTTTAATCATAGATGACCTTTCTTCTGAACTGGATGATAATCGATTATTTAACTTCCTGGAATTACTTGCTGGTAGGATACAAACATTTATCACATCAATCAAAGAATTCAAATCGGTGAAAAATGTCTCTGGCTTTAAAGTAAAAGATGGACAAATAATCCAAGAAAAATTATAGTTCATAGATTGAATTGAAAAATCGGAATGCATTATGTCCCAGGATACTCAAATAAGCGAATATAGTCAGGGAAAAAATGTTACATTATTAGGACTTTTCCTGAATATTTTCCTCACCATATTTAAGTTCATCGCAGGAATTCTCGGTAACAGTCGTGCAATGGTAGCTGATGCAGTGCATTCTTTATCGGATATGTTTTCGGATGTGGTTGTGTTACTGGGAATAAAGATCGCTGAAAAACCCGAGGATAAATCACATCAATTCGGGCATGGTAAATTTGAAACTCTTTCAACCTTGATTGTTTGCATCATATTATTAATTGTGGGCATTGACATTATTTATGATGCAATCGTTTCCATTGTCCAACAAAAACCATCATCGCCAACTCTAATCGCTTTAATAGGAGCTATCATATCGATTATCATAAAAGAAATACTCTTTCAAATTACGATAAGAGTGGGGAAAAAGATTGAGAGTGGTGCGGTAATTGTAAATGCCTGGCATCATCGTTCTGATGCTTTATCATCAATTGCAGCTTTAATCGGAATAGGTGGTTCAATGTTGGGTTACAAGATACTTGATTCTATCGCCGCAATCGTTGTGGCAATTTTAGTATTCATCATCGGGATCCAATATGGATTGAAATCGCTGATGGAATTGTTAGAGGTTTCGATTCCACAAGAAATGCAGAATAAAATTATCAGTATCGTAAGACAATGTAATGATGTGAAAGATTTACATAAACTCAGAACAAGAAAAGTGGGCAAGAAAATCTTTTCTGATATTCATATTCTTGTTGATCCCAATTTAACAGTTGAGGAAGGGCATTCTATTGCATCCAATGTGAAAAAATTAATCAATGAGAGTATTGTGGGGGATATAGATGTTATTGTACACATCGAACCTTATAAAGATTCCTGAAAAGAAGTGACCTGTAGAATCAAATTCGCCTTGACTTTAATTTCTCTTATACCTATCTATCCTTCCTAATATCATTCTTAATTTTTATTTTTGGGTAATGAAATGAAGTGGATAAAAAATGTATCTCGACTTAATGAAAATGTCTTTCGGATTGAATGTCTTCCGGTAAATCAAAAAATTGTCAGTCCAACTTTTGCCATTCAACATCCTGAAAAATTCAAGAAAATAAGGACTAAAAAAGTTGGAAAGAAAGAGACTATCAAAACCAATTTCCTTTCAATAACTTTTCTTCAGGATGGTGAGAAATTATCATCGAAGAATCTTAAGATAGAGTGGAAGAAAAATAATGAGCGATACACCTGGAAACCTGGAGAAAAAGATAAAGAGAATTTAGGTGGTTCATTTTCTTCATTAGATCTTTGTAATGAAAAAGTAATCGCTAAAGGTGTTTGTCCATTCGATCCGATGAAAGGCTTTGAGTCCTATTCATACGGTCCTCCGATATTGGCTCAGGCGGTTCTGAAGGAGCTGAAAGCAAAGTTGGGTCGGTTCTGGACGGAGGAGGAATGGATGAAGGAATTTGATAATCTAACTCAAGGTAAACCACCTTCTATTCTTGATAAATGGACGACAGAAATTCTCAAAGCGATAAAATCAGTTCGACTTTATCCACCTGGATTCCTTTCTCGAAGCGGAGTAACGCTTTTTGTCGATAATTCGTATATCTGGAATCCTCGGGAAAAGTGGATTGAGAAAGATTCAAAAAATCTGCAACAAATTCTATATGTTGTTCATTATGGAAATGATTATAAGAAAGGACTTCATTCATTTTCTAAACTTTTTGGACAAATTCCAGAGGCGTCGGATTGGGTTATGGGAATTTGGTTTTCGTGTTATAAAAAATGGGGAGAAAAACATTTCAAAAAGC
The DNA here is from genome assembly GCA_964651675.1 of uncultured Candidatus Sumerlaeota bacterium. Taxonomy (GTDB): domain Bacteria; phylum Sumerlaeota; class CAZYWQ01; order CAZYWQ01; family CAZYWQ01; genus CAZYWQ01. The sequence goes on from CAZYWQ010000212.1 coordinate 2,946, forward strand.
TTAAAGATGATTTTGATAAATACGATTTGCCTCTGGATGTGGTTGTTGTTGATACAGATTGGCACAAATATTTTTGGCATGGTTTTGACTGGAATGGGAAGTTATTTCCAGATCCAGAGCGATTTGCCCGATGGCTCAGGAAAAATAAACTTCATTCTTCGTTTAATGTGCATCCGCAATTTATTCCTCAAAAAGATTCACATCAAAATAAATTTTTAGAGGCTACAAATTCTCCTCGTGTGATTCTTGATGACAGTACAGCTCCGCATCCATTTCACAAAGGTTGTTATAAGGTTGATTTATTTAATAAAAAACAGGCTCTGGCATATTTCGACATTTTTCATAAACCGATAGAGGATTGTGGATGTGATATGTGGTGGATAGATGGAACGATTCGTGATGAATCAGGACAGGAATCGGTTGCATGGCTCAATGAAATATATTCGAAGTATACAAACCAATCTCCGAGTAAAGATACGAGCATTGTTCTTTCGAGGGGATATGGACCTGGTACACATCGTTCGATGATTTTATTTACGGCAGATGCTTATTCACAATGGAAAGTGCTTGCG
>CAZYWQ010000212.1:3527-5554 GCA_964651675.1 uncultured Candidatus Sumerlaeota bacterium
CTTCCAGCTCAAGCACTTTCCGGAAAGTGCTTGAGCTGGAAGTTATAATGACTGCGAAAGCGGCGAATTGTTTGTTTGCTTATGTTTCTCATGATATAGGTGGTTTTCACAAAGGTTCGGAGAGTTGGAAACAAAACAAACCTGCCGATGACCTTTATATTCGATGGACGCAATTTGGGTGTTTAAGTCCGATTATGCGATTTCACAGTCATCATGGTGTTCGTGAACCGTGGAAATTTAAAAAGCAAACATTAGAAACTGTAAGGAAATTTTTGAAATTTCGAAAATGTCTTATGCCATATCTAATGGAGCTTGTTAAGATAGCTAATAAAACAGGAGTTTCACTATGTCGACCGATGTATTATGAATTTCCTGCTGAAGAAGAAGCATACAAATTTGAGAAACAATATATGCTTGGTGAAGCGATGCTTGTTTCACCAGTGACTACGAAAAATAATGTGGTCAAGACTTGGTTTCCAAAGGGCAAATGGTGTCATTGTTTTACAGATAAAATTATTGAAGGACCAACAGTCGTCGAAGAAAAAGTACCTTTAGATATAATGCCTGTCTATATAAGAGAAGGATATTCGATTCCTTGGAGTAAAAAGTAGATTTGGAGAGGGCAGGATTCTTCAAAGGTATATTTGTGTGTTTCATTGATATATTTAGACTTATAGTTTAAGTCCTTCATTTTCAATCAAAAATCTATTTATATTTGTTTGTGTTTATTTTATCTATTTTGATTTCCGATGGTCACAATTTGGTCACAACAAAATTTATAGTGAATACAAACTTGGCTTCATTTAACTTCATGTGAATTTGAATCAATGTTTTTAAAACAAAAAGTTGGACAATAGACATGACCTTATTCTTTATAATATAAGAAAAATATAATTGTCCAATTCTGTGAATTCATTTTAATTATCGGATCAAAGATGAAGCTAACTTAGAGATAATAATGCTTCACTCAGGATTATTCTCAGTTACATATTCCTATTCAGAAAAGAGTTCACTTCTATTGGTAGTATCTTCGTTGTTATTGTAATTAAATCTTTATAGAAAAACTGTCAATTTGCTGTAGCGAATCCTACACGAGAACCAGATCCAGGTTCACAGTATTCCTCCCATGACCAATTTTGATAAGATGTATTTACTTCTGCCAGCTGTGTATGCATACATTCATAATACATATAATATCTATTTCTATGTTTAAAAATAGTCCCATTCCAAACAGCGCCATTATCAAAATCATACGCTTCTCCTCTCGAAAAATATATCCTTTTTGTATCATCATTATCTGCACTTAGAACAAATGTAGTAGGACTAGAATAAGGTTGTAAACTTGAAGCAAGTCGAATTCGATCTGCCCAATCCAAAGTTATCCCTTCTTCACTGCTATCAGAGTTAAAGTTCATATAATAAATCCCATTATCAAAGAAAATTCTCTGTCCATAAGCCAGATTATTAGTGTAATTAGTATAAGGTCCGTTGTTTACATTTAGAAATCTTGTTGAATCACCGAAAAATAACAATTCACCTGATAATGTGTATTGAATTCTTGATACATAGATATCGGGATCCCCTTGATGATAATTATATATGTTATATTCATCAGTATTAGGATCACATAAAGAGATAATCTCAGGTGTTGCATCAATATAATAAGCATTAGGCCATGTGGACCAAGAAACAGTTTCAGGTGTATCATTACTCCATGTATTAGTATTTAGATTATAAGTTTGGTATATTAAACGCTGCCCCGTTGGTTCATAATGCCACCAAAATTCCCGAGCCATAACAAGTAATTTGTTTTCACCTAAATAAATAGTCCCCATATCATTAACTTCAAGTTGTATATCTCCGTTCTCTGGATTTATATTTCCATTTAGAACAGTATCAAAATTATTAGGGTCATTAAAATGTATACCATCAAACTCATTATCAGGTATTGTCAAGATACCTAATCGAGCAAAAGGATAGATGGTTTCTCCAACTCCATCTTGGTTACCACGCATCACATAATAAAC
>CAZYWQ010000213.1:0-809 GCA_964651675.1 uncultured Candidatus Sumerlaeota bacterium
GACTACAATAGGGCATCAAAGGCTTATCGGCTTATTCAAATCTTATATCCTGACTGGGAGTATGGAGTTGTACTAAGCTATAAAGAATTAGGACAAAACCACATCGACCAGAACAAACCCGAAGAAGCCATAAAAGTCTGGGAAGAATGCTTGAAAAAATACGGACACACAACGGGCGCCTCTTTGCCACTAATAAAAGAAATGAAACTTGAAGTCAGAGACTGGAAGGATGAGCTGGAGATGAAAACAAAAGAAACAGAAGAAAGTAGTGAGCACCCTTAGGTGCGTTTAATTATATGATTCATTATAAACTAAAGATCCTCACTACATTTTAACGAGAAAGCCAACTAATGGAGTTAAAGAGTTCAACATCCTCAGAAATAAAAACCATCGACATATTCGAAAAATTAAAACTCTTTCTCAACTTCTCAAAAGACACACTCAACAAAAATACTACAGATAAATCAAATCTCTTCTTCTTCAAAAATCTGCTTAAGACCCATATTTCATACAATAACAAACAACCTTTAGCTAAGTCTCAATCAAGGAATGTGGAAATACTTATTCAAGGTATCGATTCCGATGATAATCTAATTCCGAATACTATAAACGAACTCGGACAAAGTCCTCTACTTAAAGAAATCGCTCCCAATCTAATTAAGGAAGAGTATCAAAAGTTCTCCGAAGATTTTTTTAGTGTTATTAATGAATATGGTTCATTTCACAACTATGTCAACTCATTCAACAATCATTGGATAAGATTTGATAATGTTTCCAAAAAATTCAAATTTCTCAGAGGAACTTTAGCC
>CAZYWQ010000213.1:819-3357 GCA_964651675.1 uncultured Candidatus Sumerlaeota bacterium
ACTTTAGCCAGCCGACTATTGAAAGAGATCGGCTATCAGGCAATTTCACCTGAAAGAGCCAGAATCCGTGTCTTGGACCGACTTGGATTTGTCAATATCGAAGAATGCTATAAAAAGAACTATCAGGAACTTTTCCGAACCTGTTTAAAGATAGTCAAAATAACGGGATTGTCTTTAAATGAAATCGATGATATTATTGGAGCATTCTGTGGATTAGACAAAGAAAAAAAGAAAGGCGGAATCTGTGTCTCAGAGCCGAAATGCTGGGATTGTCCGATTACATCTTACTGCGAATACTATAAAACATATCAACCAACAAAAAAAGAAAAAGGACTCACTCTTAAAGACTGGTCAGAACAGGATAAACCGAGAGAAAAGTTTTTAAGCAAAGGTGGAGACAACCTTTCCGACGCTGAACTACTCTCTATTTTTATCAGAACAGGAACAAGAGATAAAACAGCTTTTGATCTCGGCAAAGAATTAGCCAACAAATTCGGTAATTTAAGAGGACTTTCTCAAGCCTCTATTAATGAAATTGCTGCAATCAAAGGTATCGGTGACTCGAAGGCAGTAACCATCAAAGCCGCTCTGGAATTAGGCTTACGATTGGCTAACACAAAAAGTTTCATAGGCAACAAATTCAAACGAAGTTCCGATGTATTCGATTACTTCAGGTATCGCTTCAGAGATAAAAAACAGGAACATTTCACTATCCTGCTACTCGATAACAAAAATAAAATCCTAAAAGAAACATTAGTCTCGAAAGGAACTCTCTCCTCAAGTGTAGTTCATCCAAGAGAAGTTTTCAATCCAGCCATAAAGGAATCAGCCGCTTCGATGATCCTTGTTCATAATCATCCCAGCGGTGAACCTACTCCAAGCAAAGATGACATCGATCTGACCAAGCGTTTGATTGAAACGGGAAAAGTCGTCGGGATAAGGGTTTTAGACCATATCATCATCGGAAACGATTGTTATCTGAGTATGGCTGACGAGGAAATGTTATAACCGAATTTATAGGGAGATGAAGTAAATATGGAATGTCCTCTAATAGTTTTACTGACTGACTTTGGTGAAGACGACTGGTTTGTTGCCTCAATGAAAGGAGTAATTAAATCTATCAATACCAAAGCTGAGATTATTGATCTAACACATAGTATCAAATCACACTCAATAAGAGATGGAGCATTCGTACTTTACAACACTTATCCGTATTATCCCGAGAAAACAATCTTTGTTGCTGTAGTTGATCCGGGAGTAGGTTCGTCAAGAAGGATGTTAATAGTCGAAATCGCGAAATATTTCTTCATCGCTCCTGATAACGGTTTGCTGACCTATATAATAAAAGACAATCCCGATTATAAAGCTGTCGAGATTGAAGACACAAATTATTTCTTGCCTCAAATAAGCTCTACATTCCACGGTAGAGACATATTTGCGCCAGTAGCTGCTCATTTATCAATCGATTGTAACATAGAAAGAATTGGTGAAAGAATCTCTGATCCGATTCTATTTGAAATCGAAGACGCAATAATACAAGATAATACAATCACAGCGCCGATTCTTTACATCGACAAGTTCGGAAACCTAATCCTAAACATTAAAAAAGAAAAATTCTCTGAGTTATTAAAACTTAAAGGAGTAAAAAGTAAAATAGGCAAAGAAATAATCAAAACCCAGACACCTCTTAGAAGCGGCTACAGTGCGGTTGGGAAAGGAGGAGTTGTAGCATACTGGGGAAGCAGTGGATTTTTAGAAATTGCACTTAATCAAGGCAACGCATCAGAAAAATTCTATCTTAAAGTCGGCGACACCATCAAAATATCAATTTAATATTTATAAGTTCTTTCCCAAAAAACATAATTCTGTTATTTACCAAGCAACTTTTCCACTTTTGCAATCAAATCATTCGGTCTAATTGGTTTCTCAACATAATCATCCACAGGAATAAAATCTTCATCTCTTTTAGGATCAAACTTGAATTTTGTCTTCTCACTTATCGATGTTATCATTAACACAGGGATCGATTTAAGTTTCTCATCCTGTTTCAATTTATATGAAATATGAAATCCTTGATCAATTGTTGCCATCATAACATCAAGGATAATTAAATCTGGCATCTCATCCTTTGCCTTCTGAAATCCTAACTCACCCTCATCTGCTGTGATAATCTCATATTTATTATGCTCAAGTACCATCTTCATCGCTTCTACAATATCCGGGTCGTCATCTATGATTAATACCTTTGCCATCCTTTAATCTCCTTTTTACAATTCTTAATAATCACATATATTCCACCAAATACTCGAATACAATGTTATTAAGACCTCTACAAATGTCAATTACATTTACTAATTTCTACCATAACATTTTCTACAGCAACAGGGATTATTTGCTTCAGATTCTCAGCAATCTTTTTTCCAGGAGTTACATCAAAAGGTTCTATTCCAATCACTCTCAAGTCAACATCGCGATAGAATTTCTCCTTCAATTTTAGAGCATAACCAAGCCCAATTCCATGTAACGAAAAATTCTTTG
>CAZYWQ010000213.1:3367-5540 GCA_964651675.1 uncultured Candidatus Sumerlaeota bacterium
CAATAATACTAACATCATCAATCGCAAAATTCACAATACTCCCAGCCTTTTTTCCCATCTTTACCGCATCAATCACGATTATCTTTTTACAATCAAAATGCTCCAACATTATAAACGGATCACAACCCGCATCAATAATCTCAACATTCTCAGGAAGTCTCTTCTTCTTCAACTCTTCGATAACCTTTATACCCACACCATCATCACCTGCTAAAGGATTACCGATTCCTATAATTTTTATTTTATCACTCACCAAACTTCTCATATTACACATCACTTCTTTTTAAATATGTCAAACCAATCAGAAACCTCTGAAAAACCGTAACGCAACATTATTATTTAAATCTAACCTCGAGCAAATGAACCGAACACGAAATGCAAGGATCATAAGCCCTAACTAACATCTCCAGATTGAAAGTAATTTCATCTTTGCTTTTACACGATTCCACCATCTCAGGCACCATCTTTTGCATATCCTCATCCAAATTCGCAAAATTCTGATTAGTCGGAATGACGCAATTCGCTTCTACTATCATTCCGTTCTCATCATAAGTATAATCGTGATACAAAATACCTCTCGGAACTTCCGTACAGCCAACACCCTTACCTGCTTTGACCTTTATATTAGGTCTTGGTTCTTCCTTAGGTCCCATCTTCAACAATTCATCTATATATTCAACCATTCTCTCAACAACCAATCCACACTCAATCACCTGTGCCACATTATTAAAAAATGGATTATAACACGGTGCCTTGAATCCAAAGGCATCTGCAGCTTTTTGTGCGATCTCATTAAATTTGTCACTATTATTATTACATCTTGCCAAAGCACCAACCATAAACGATGAGCGATTAGCTGATGAATGTTTTGCAGATGAATGTGGAACAACTATCTCGTTTGTCATCTTCTTGTAATTCTCTACAGGAGTGATTCCCGTATCCGAAGAACATATCTCTCCATCATAAATAGCAAATTCATCCTCAGTCCTCAAAGAAATATACTCTGTTTCCCGAGTAAAATCAGGTATCTTATCAGCGAGAGCTTTAACAGTCTCAATCGTATCTAATATATCTTCGATAGCATCTCTTAATCTATCCTGCAATTCATCTAATTCACTTACAGTCGGAACTTTTGTTACACCACCCGGTATCATCCTGTTGGGATGAACTGCTCTTCCACCAACCACATCACAAATATCATTGGCAAGTTTCTTCAACCTTAATGCCCTTTTCACCACATCAGGATGCGTTTCAACAAGCGGAATAACCGAAGGAACACTTAATAAATCCGGTGCTGCCAAAAAGTAGATATGAAGAATATGACTCTGTAAAGTAGACGCATCAGCAAGAATCTTACGCAAAAGAATTGTCTGGTCAGACGGTTGAATCCCCATAGCATTCTCGGTCGCCTTTAAACTTGTCAGTTGATGACCTGGAGAACAGATGCCGCAGATTCGACTCGTTATCAAAGCAGCTTCCTTATAACTTCTTCCTCTCAAAAACGATTCGAAAAATCTCGGTGCTTCAACAACATTAAAGTGACATTTCTCCAATTTCCCATTCTTCACATCAACAACAATATCCCCATGTCCCTCAACTCTCGTAACATGATGAATATTTATCTCAAGATTTTCTAACTTCGTTGTCATTTAGATACCTCCGAATACCCATAAAAAAGCCTGTACTTTAATAAAACCTCTTCGGAAGTCAGATTGTTTTTTGCCAATACTTCTTTTTCAGCATCAGTTGCAGGATTATCGACCAATCCTCTACAGCCAAAGCAATGAAATCCATTCGAAGGACACCTTGCTCCACAACCAGCCCTTGTTATCGGTCCTAAACACACCTCTCCATAATCAAATCTGCACTCATTTTCCTTCATTTTACATTCAACACAAACCGGATACTTCGGTAAATCAGGTTTTTTACCCATTATAATTGCCTTAACTGTCTTAATAAAATCACTCTTATCCATCGGACAACCGTGCACATAATAATCAACCTTAACCACCTGGTCGACTGGTTTAACAGGAATCGTATCGAAATAATGAGCCTTATCACCATAAACATACTGCCTTGCTTCTTCGATATTCCGAAAATTTTTCAACATATTCAATCCACCAGTCGATGCACACGCTCCAAGAGCCACCAAAATCTTCGCATTCTCCCTTAT
>CAZYWQ010000214.1:0-5507 GCA_964651675.1 uncultured Candidatus Sumerlaeota bacterium
GATATACCTGTGTTACCCGTTGTTCCTTCGATTATTGTCATTCCTTTTTTGAGTTTACCTTTTTTTTCTGCTTCTTCGACAATGCGCAATAAAATCCTATCTTTCAAACTCCCGCTCGGATTGTAATAATCAAGCTTTGCAAGAATAGTTAAGTCCGTTCCTTCTGTTACCTTGTTCAGCTTAACTAAAGGTGTATCTCCTATCGCTTCCAGTATACTATTACATACTTTTTTCATAGTAATCTTACCTTTCTTACAATTTATTGAGTAATTTTTTTGAAACTATCTGTGCATCATTTGCGATTTTCTTTTCATCGATGTTTAATAATTTTTTATTTCTCATTAGTATTTTACCATTTACGATAGTCGTATCAACATTAGCATTACAAATCCCAAAAAGTAGATGCGAAATCAGTGTTTCATCTGAAATATTAGTAGGTGGATAATAATCGACAATTATAATATCAGCCGGATAATCTTTCATCAGTCTACCGATTTTGTGTTGAAAAATTCTTGTGGTAATCTCGGGATTATTCAACAGCAATGCTTCGAGAATTTCGTAGCTTCCCATATTGGGATTCTGATTGATTATCTTGTGAATCAGGATTCCCGTTTTCAGTTCATCCCACATCGAAGAGGACATTCCGTCTGTTCCGAGTCCGAATTTGATGTTATACCTTTTCCAATCGGTTATCGGTGCTGTGCCAACAGCATTGTTCATATTCGAACGGGGATTATGGATAACATTCGTCTTCGTTTTGCTTAAAAGATTCATATCCTTTTTTGAGATATGCACACAATGTGCCGTAATCGATTTTTCGCCTAATAATTTAAATTTGTTCAATCTTTGAGTGCAGCTCATACGATACTTTTTTCGTGAATTTTTTTCATCAGCCTTATCCTCGGATAAATGAATATGAATACCACAATTCGGTTTATTCACAATCTCGGAGCACTTGTGCAAGGTCTTGTCAGACAATGTCAAATTGGCGTGAAGTCCAAACAAGGCACTCAGCATCGGATTATTTTCTCTATTACATTTCTCGATAAAGCGGATATTTTCTTTGATACCTTCATTAGTGCCATTGATACCATTCCGATCGGTAGTTTCGTAACATAAAGACGAACGAATTCCGATTTTTTGAGTTGCTTTAGCTATTATATCGAGAGAATCCGAAATGACCGATGGACTCGAATGATGGTCAATGATCGTAGTTGTACCGGATTTGATACAACTGATCAATGGCGGTAAGGCACTCAAATAAATACCTTTTTCATCCAGGATTACATCAAGTTTCCACCAGAGTTTCCGAAGTATTTCAATGAAATTCTTAGGAGGACCATTCTTAATAATCAATCCTGTTGCAAAAGTGCTGTACAAGTGCATATGAGCATTAATAAGCCCTGGCATAACAACCTTACCCATTGCATCTATGATTTTCTGTTTCGGATATTTTTTTAATAAGTTTTTTGTTTTACCAATTTCTTTAATAACATTTTTTTCGATATAAATGGCGCCATTATGTAGCACTTTTAATTTATTATTATTCAGAATTAATGTCCCATTAATAATCAACATAACCATCTCACCTTTTATATGTTAACATTATGTTCGATTCAAAAATAACATAAGGCAATTTACTTAACAAACCAACAATAAAAAAACAAAATCGTATACATAATCAACCAAATTTATTCAAGTTAATTCATCTGACAAATAATTTATTTCTATCTCAACGAATATAGATTTGAAATATTTTTCTTGAAAAGTGACTATAGGCAATCATTATAGCTTGGTAAAAAAGGTTATCACTGTTTTTGTTCTACAAACAAGGTGTTTATAAGCGAAAGGAATTAAAAAGTGCTAAAAATTACCCCATCACAGAATTGTCAAAAGATTCCGCCTTATATTTTCATTGAAATCGACAAGGCAAAAAAAGAAGCAATCGAAAAGGGAGCAGATATTATCGATCTCGGAGTTGGTGATCCTGACAGACCGACTCCCAGTCGCATTATTGAGGCTATGAAAAAGGCGGTAGAAAATCCCGAAAATCATCGATATCCTCTCGGTGCAGGTATGATTAAGTTAAGAGAAAAAATAGCAAGATACTACGAGTCTAATTTCGGAGTGAAATTAAATCCAGCGGATGAAGTAATGACACTACTTGGTTCAAAAGAAGGCATTGCCCATTTACATCCTGCTCTCTTGAATTCCGGAGACATTACTCTTGTTCCTGAACCGGGTTATCCTGTTTATGCAAATATGACGACTATTAGTGGTGGCACACCTTATTTTATGCCTTTGCTCGAGGAAAATAATTTCCTGCCTGATATCGAATCTATTCCGGAATCGGTTCTTAAAAAGGCGAAATTGATGTGGATTAATTATCCTAATAATCCAACATCCTCACTCGCTAACAAAGATTTTTTTAAGAGCATAATCGATATTGCAAATAAATATAACATTATTATCTGTCATGATGCTGCTTACATCGATGTAGGATTCGATGATTATTCACCATTAAGTTTTTTATCGATAGATGGCGCAAAAGAAGTGGGTGTCGAATTCTATTCCTTATCGAAGGCATTCAATATGACAGGATGGAGGATAGGTTTCATATTGGGGAATAAAGGAGTTTTAAATGCTTTGGGCAAAGTAAAAGCGAATATTGATTCTGGTGTATTTCAAGCCGTTCAATATGCAGGAATAGAAGCGTTAAGTTTTACGAGAGATGAAATTAAACAAATTACAGAAGTATATAAAGAAAGAAGGGATGTTATAATACCAAAACTAAAGGCAATGGGATGGCAGGTTACGAATCCCAAAGCCACATTTTATCTCTGGGTAAAGGTTCCTGAGAATCTAAATTCGATGGAAATGGCAAAATTAACCCTCGAAAAATGCTCAATTGTTGTAACTCCTGGTATAGGATTAGGAAAATCTGGCGATAAGTATATAAGAATGGCTTTGACAGTCGAAAAAGAAAGACTGTTGGAAGCAGCTGATAGATTGAAAAATCTTTGAGTTGATATTCTTTCTTGTTGGAAAGATTATTTCCAATGATAGTACTTAAAACTGTACTTATACATAGTAGTTTTTTAAAAGTTTTCTGAGAGTGTTAGTGATGGTTGATAATAATATAAACAGAGAATTTCATTTATCCATACCAAGTAGTTTATCCAATATCAGATATGTTATTGCAAAAGTTCAAGAATCAGCAAAGGATGCTAACTTAGATGAAGTTCAAAGAAATATTTCCATTCCTATTCTTATCTCAGAAGCTGTTACTAATGCCATCAAACACGGGAATAAATTTGTCAAAGATAAAATGGTTTATATCAAAGTTAAATACAATGGGAGACGCTTTTCAATCTATGTAAGAGATGAAGGTGATGGATTTCCGTTTGACGAAATAGCCAATCCTACACATCCCGAAAATATATATGAAGAACATGGCAGGGGTATTTACCTGATTAGCTCGATTGCTGATGAATACTGCTATAATGACAAGGGTAACGAGATAAAAATGATACTGAAAAAACCACGCTGATTCTGTTGAATTATTTCTTATCCTCTTTAACCTCAACAATTGTAAACTGATTATTAAGTATATTAAAGCTTTGAAATTACGACTATTTAGATGGTGCAGGATATGTATCCTGCACCAATTAATTTTATGGGATATATATCCCATTCCATTTTTAGTTCAGGATAAATATCCTGAACTATCTATAGTGAGTATTAAAGCTCTGAAAGAGCGATGGATTATAGCCTACGGCTAAAGCCGTAGGTAAAAGGTAAAAAATACAAGGGTATGAAAGCCCCAAAGGGGTGAAGGATAAAGTAGCGCATTTCTATAATTAAAGATATCGGTGACGGGTTACCCCTATATCCCCACAATGAATTGTGGGGTTAATGAGAAAAAGAAATGGAACTCTAATTAATACTTCTGGAAAACTTAGTTTTGTATAGACACTGATAGATCAGGATAAATATCCTGAACTGTCTGTTGCTCTGAGAACTAATTATATTGTTAGGCTTGGTTTTAGTTAGAAGAAGTCTGATACTTATCTAAGGTTTCGAGGAGATCTTTTGCAGACTGAAATCGGTCATCCGGACTTTTCTCGATGCATTTCATAATAACTATTTCCAACTCGGGATTAACTTCAGCCATCTTTGGTGGTTTGGTATGTATATGATGGTAATCTATGTTGCCTTCAGTAAAAGGAGGTGCGCCATTAAGCATTTCATACATCACAATACCTAAAGAATAAATATCACTACGACCGTCCGAAGGTTGACCTTCGATCTGCTCTGGAGGCATATAAAGCGGAGTTCCCATAACGACACCTAACCTTGTTGCATCAGCTGCCTGAGCTATTTTTGCTATTCCATAATCGGCTATTTTTATCCGTTCATCCTGTGTGATGATAATGTTAGCTGGTTTTATATCTCGATGTATGATCCCGAGACTGTGAGCATAATTCAAAGCCTCACAAACCTGTTTGACATAATGTATAGCTCTCTCTTCGTTTATCCTGCCTTCTGATCGAAGAATATTCTTCAAATCTTTCCCTTCAATATATTCCATAGAAATAAATTTTCTACCCTTGTTCTCACCAAGGTCGTGGATTCTCACAATGTTAGGATGGGAAAGTCGTCTTGCAGCTCTGGCTTCTTTTTTAAAGCGTTCGATAGCAACCGGATCACTATTGAGTGCCTCATTCAAGACTTTTATAGCAACGATTTCATCCAGCGCATTATCTTTCGCCTTGTAAACAATACCCATACTACCTCGATTTATTTCCTCAATGATAACAAATCTTTTGCGTTCTTTCTTTTCTCCTCTTTTATCGCTTACGCTTGATTCGCCCTTCATCCTCTCTATCTCTTCGATAGAAAATTTCAATCGATAATCGATCTTTTTGATTTTAGTAGATACATTTTTGAAGTCTGGATATTCCTTATTAATTTTTTCTAAAAGTTCTCGTGCATTCTGCAACTGCCCCTCGTTCTCCATCGCTTCTGCTAACCTGAAGATGAGATCTTTTACTTCATCGGTAGGAGGAAGTTGGGAGAATTTTTGCCATGCTAAATTGAGCATATTTTTTTGCCAGTAACACAATCCTAATATCTTGTTTGCACGAACAGAATATTTCGAGATGTCCGTTAGTTTCTCCAGAAGTTTTATTGCCACATCAAATTCTTGCTTCTTGACATAAATTTTGACCAATTTGAACTCAATGGCTGGATCAGGTTTGGTTTCGATTTTTTCTTTGTATAGTTCTATTAATCGGTCTTCAAATTCATCTTTATCTTCGGATTTTGAAACAACAAATTCAATGTCCTTGATTGCTTCATCATAATACTTTAGTTGTTTTAAATAATAACTTCTATCAAGTCTTGCCACAAGATAATTTGGAAATTCTGCCAGGAGATAATTATATTTCCTAATCAAAAACTCTGTTTGTTTGGGATCAAGTTGATATATCTTATCAAGTTGAAAC
>CAZYWQ010000215.1:0-5505 GCA_964651675.1 uncultured Candidatus Sumerlaeota bacterium
ATAAGGAGTAGCACTCAATCCGAACCGATAACCTGCCTTGTGTGTTTGCATAGCTACAGTATAACAGGTTTCTGCCGGAATATGATGACATTCATCAAAAAAGACCACTTCGCAGTTATTAATAGCTCTTTTTATTGCCTCTTTTTTGCCAGTGATATCGGTTGCTTTTAATTTGTCGTCTTCATCTTCATCCTGTTGAGCATAAACTCCACCGAATGCCTTTATTGCTGTTTGAATAGTAGCTACTGTAATGGGTTGGAGATCGACTACACCATCTCCAACCTGCCCAATCTTCTTTTTCATATGTTCTTCGAAATAATGTTTAGCCTGATAGAGAAGGTCTTTTGTGTGAACAAAGAAGAAGGTTGGACGGGCAAGTTCATAAATTATCATAGCAGCAACAGTCGTTTTACCAGAGCCACTTGCCATTTCCAGAACACCCCTTTGGGCTTTGAGAGCTGCTTCGACACTTTCTACTTGATAATCTCTCAATTCAATTTTTATCTTTCTAAACTTTAAAGAAGGTTTAGAGATAGTTCGTTTGTCAATTATCTGGTAATTTACACCCTCCTTTTCGATGATAGCCATAACTCTTCTAAGCAATCCACTGGGGAAAGAGAAATCGCGCTTATCGAAAAGATGTTTTTTACCATCCCACGATCCATCTAAAAACTTCGGACTATATTGATGTCCTATAACAGGAAATGAAAGTTCATCATCAATTTTATCAATAGGAATCTTCTTCCCTGAAATATATGTAAGAGTATGAGATATTTTAATATGAAGCTGTGTTTTTATCCATCTTTGCTGATAAATCTCAACGATTTTGGGTGGAATTTCATCCGGGTGCAGATAAAATATCCGCATTAATTCGGCAAGATGGGCAATATGAACCTCCCATCTTTTCTTTTGGGGATTCCATCGTCTCGAATGTAAATTCCTAATTTGATTGACTAAGTTTTGATTAAATTGAAACTTGACGCTCAAATATTCCTCATTGATAAGTTCAATCTCTGCACTCATATTTATTCACCATCTCTTCCTTTTTTGATTTTAATCCTTCTGAATACAACAACCTACCTCAAGTTACTTCGCTATGTCCTTTTTTATCATCTCTTTTTTTAACAATTCACCAAGGTTTACACCGATCTTTTCTTGCTTTTTCAGATATTTATCAACTTCCTCTTGCTGAACTTTGGCGAAATATTCTTTGCGACTTAAACTGATATTCTTTTTTGACTTATCAATTTTTATAATTTTAAAGTTGTATTTTTCACCGACTTTTAATTCTTGTTCTATATCCTCAATTCGATTTTCTGCGACCTGAGAAATATGCACCATTCCGTCAACATTTTTTGCCAATTCGACAAATGCTCCAAAAGAGGCATAGTTCGTAATTTTCCCTGATACAATGTCTCCCTCCTTATGATGCTCTATAAACATCTCGAAAGGATCCCCTTCCAATTGTTTCAATCCGAGGTAAACCTTTCTCTTTTCTCTATCCACTTTAAGGACTACTGCTTCTGTTTCATTTCCTCTCTTCAAAAGTTTAGACGGCGTACGAACATTTTTATCCCAGGATAAGTTTTCACTCTCGATTATACCTTCAAAATACTCATTGAGTCTGATAAATGCAACATTTTTCGTGACATTAATTACTTCTCCCCGAACAATCGAACCTTCGGGGTATTTTAATTCCGCTTCATCCCAGGGATCACTTGTTACTTGTCTTAGGCTTAACGATATTTTTTTGTCCTCTTTATTAACTTCTGTCACTATTGCCCTTACTATTGAGCCTTCATTAACATAATCTTTTACGGCTTTTTTATTAAGTGCCCAACTCATATCCGAGATATGTATCATTCCCTTTATGCCTTCTTCCAGTCTGACTATTGCACCGAACCGATGAAGGCGAACAACTTGCCCTACAGAGATTGATCCGACAGGATATTTCTTTTCGATATCTTCCCAGGGATCTTTTCTGAGTTTTTTCATACTCAGTGCAATTCTTTCGGTATCTTTATCAATTTCCGTCACTATGACCTTAATTTTATCCCCTTCTTTGAAATAACTCTTGGGATCGACACGCTCATATAAAATCTCATCCTGATACAACAATCCATCGAATCCTCCAATGTCAACAAAAGCTCCATAATCCATTATTCTCTTAACTTCCCCTTGTACTATATCTCCTACTCTTAGAGTATCGAAGAGCTTCTTTTTCTTTTTTCTTTTTTCTTCTTCTAATAGTTTACGCCTTGATAAGATTACCTTTTTATCTTTCCTATCGAATTCAAGGATTTTAGCTGTGACAATTTTCCCAATCCACTTATTTAAGTCATCAATTCTTGATAATCCAATCTGAGAAATAGGCATAAAGCAATTAATTCCAGTACTTATCAGTAATCCTCCTTTTGTTGCCCTTGTAACAGTTCCAACTATTGGATTATCAGATTTATAGGCAGATTCTAACTTTTCCCATCCTCTGATACTATCAGCGATCTTCTTAGATACCTTCAACTCGCCATCTTCCTCGTTAATGTCCTTGACATATACCTCGATTTCATCCCCAACCTTGATATTCAATTCACCCCGAAAAGTCAAAAACTCTTCTATTGGGATGATAGCTTCTGATTTTAGACCAATGTCTACAAGGACATACTCGTGGTGAACTTCTACAATTGTCGCCTTGACAATATCCCCTATCCTTAATTCATTCACCTTATCCAAATACTGATCAAGAAGAGATTCAAAATCCTCTTCCTGTTTTGTCTTCTCTTCGGATTTTTGGACTATTTGTTCCTCTTTTTTTTCTTCAACTGGAGTAGACGATTTTTCCGTAACCGCTGATATTTCCTCTTTCTCTTTGGGTTTTTGTTCAATAACAGGTTCACTGTCCTCCAATGGTATTTCATCCTGTAAATCTTCTCTCAACATCAAAGACCCTCCTAATAATAAGCCTATTCATTTAGGTATTTATAAATAAAAATTTTTTATCTTGGTTTTATAAAATAGTATCGGATTATGCGGAGTCAATAATTTTCTTGTCAAATTTTTCTTTTAATTCTTTTATTTTATCAATGAAAAACCCACTTAGCTTATAAACAAAATCTTTTGCACTGAGCTCATAATTCAAATCGTTGATTTTAAATGAGTTACCAAAATATACGGTTATTTTGTTGGGTTTGGGTAGTATTTTATGTCTCGGAAATGATTCATAACTTCCTTTGATATATACAGGTATAATAGGAACATTTGCCATTTTTGCGATTAGCCCAACACCTGGTTTTGGTTCACCAATTAAGCCATCTCTTGTCCTCGTACCTTCAGGAAACGCAAGTAAAATACCCCCGTCTTTAAGCAAGTCAACTGCGGTTTTCAATGATTTTCTATCAACAAGTCCTCTTTTAACAGGAAAAGCACCAAGAAGTTCTATTAGTTTATTGAATACTGGGTATTTAAAGAGTTCACTTTTAGCCATTATATTAACAGGTCTATTTACTTGTGATCCAATTAATGGGGGATCGAGATATGATGAGTGATTTGCCACTAAAAGTACACCCCCATTTTTAGGAATATTTTCGATTCCTTTGCTTGAGAGTCTCCAGTAGACCTTACTGAATAGTATCAAAATATATTTACAAATCAAGTAAAATATTGTGTATTTTTTTAATGCCATTAGAATTATTCTTCTTTTGTCTATATAAAAAAAGGATTGAGAGTAAAAAACGCTGGTTTGATGACTAAGGATTATCACTAATATCTTCTGGAGCTAAATAAGATACTAATTTATCTGTTACTTGACTAACATTAAGTGTGGTAGTGTCAACAGTAATTGCATCATCTGCTTTTTTTAGAGCACCAAAAGGTCTTATTTTATCTCTCTTATCTCTTTCGATAACAGATTTTACAATGTCTTCATAATCATAATCCAATCCCTTACTCTTAAACTCATCCCATCGTCTTTTAGCCCTTTCTTTAACATCTGCATCAAGGTAAAATTTATATTTTGCATTGGGAAAAACTATCGTTCCGATATCTCTTCCTTCGACAACGACTTTTTTCCCATCTGCTATTTTTCTCTGTAACTCATTTATTTTCATACGAATATTAATGGCATCGGCAACCTCTGATATGTGCTGATTTATCTCTTCACTCCTTATGTCTTCAGTGACATCTTTTCCATTGCAAAGCACTTTTAGACCTGAATCTTGTGGGATAAGGTCTATTTTGAGGTCTTTTAACAATTTTGTTATAACTTCTGTATTATTAATATCATAATTATTTCTTATCATCTCTAAGGTAACGCATCTATACATAGCCCCCGAATCAAGGTGGAAAAAATTCAGTCTTTTAGCCAATTCTTTGGCAACAGTTGTCTTACCAACTCCAACAGGACCATCAATTGCAATTACCATATCAGCCATAAATTACAATACCTCTATTATAAAATAAAAATTGTTATTTTTCATTTATGAATCATTTGAATCCCAAAAATAAATGTCAAGAGGTTTAAAGAAAAAAACAACGGTGACCGTTTATCTTCATATCCCCGCAATAAATTGTGGGATTAATGATAAAGGGAGAGAAAATCCAAATCAGAATAGTGTAATTAGTTGTAACTTCTTGACAATCGAGGATTCCCTGATAAGAATACTCTGAATTTTATATCAATATTACCTAAAAGGAGAATACCAAATATGTTTAGTGGCTCAATTGTGGCTATTGTGACACCATTTAAAAATGGTCTAATCGACGAAAGGGCTTATGAGAAACTGATTGAGTTTCAGATTGAGAACGGAATAAAGGGAATAGTCCCTTGCGGTACAACAGGGGAATCCGCTACTTTGTCTCATACGGAACACAATTTTTTGGTGAAACTTACCTGTGATATTGTTAAAAAAAGAGTGCCTATCATAGCAGGAACAGGATCGAATTCGACTATGGAGGCGATTTCATTGACTTTGAAGGCGAAAGAAGCGGGAGCTGATGCGGCTCTCATTATTTCTCCTTATTATAACAAACCAACTCAGGATGGTTTGTATCAACATTATAAGAGGATTGCTGACGAAACAAATTTCCCTATTGTTCTTTATAATGTTCCTTCAAGAACGGCTATAAGTATAAATCCTGACACTGTAGCGAGACTTTCCGAATTAAAACAGATTATTGCTTTGAAAGATGCAACAGGTAATTTAGACTATACAAGTGAAGTTATTGCGAAATGTGATATTGTTGTGTTATCAGGAAACGATTCACAAACATTCCCAATAATGGGATTGGGTGGAAAAGGTGTAATTTCAGTTGCAGCAAATCTTATTCCAAAAGATGTATCTGAGATGGTTGATAGTTTTTTGAACAGCGATATTAAAAAGGCGAAAGATTTGCATTTTAAAATGCTTAAACTTTTTGGTGCGATGTTTTATGAGACAAATCCAATACCTGTCAAAACGGCTCTGGAACTAATGGGAATGATTAATGGCGAATTAAGGCTTCCTTTGACGC
>CAZYWQ010000216.1:0-5470 GCA_964651675.1 uncultured Candidatus Sumerlaeota bacterium
AACATAATCTTCCTATTTTCTGATTATGCCTTTATAAATAAATATTACTTTAAACAAATTTATTCAAAATCACTTCATTTGTCAATATGAAATGCATTTCAACTTGTATAGTCTTTTAATCTTTCTTACGATGGAATATAAAATAGAAAATAAACATTATGATACTTACAATTATGAGAATCAAGAATATAAAAGGTGCAAATATAAATGAAATCTTCCCAAATTTCTTGTACAATCGAAAAATCAATTTGCCTTTAAGTGTCAATAACTCACTTTTTGTCTTGTCGAGTTCACTCTCTAAATTTTTTATCCTTTCTATATTAGAAAAAGACTTGATGGCAATAATATCTTTTTCTCTAATATATGGAGTATTACAAAATTCAGCAATCGGTTCGATAGTTTTATTCCAATCCATCCTGTCCAAAACCAATGCCTGAGCATTTTTCCCCTTCATCTTAATAATCTCTGGATTCTCAATAATTTCAGAAATAGTATGTTGTGTCGAATCAGTATCATTCGGATCCAGTATCCAACCCGCATCATATTCACTGATTAAGTGACTCAATTCCGAATAGTTATTATAGATAACGGGCAATCCACACCATAAATTCACAACGGTTCTTGAGGTAAAAGCTAATTCTCTTTCATAATTCCTTTTCATTAAATCGACAGCAATGCTCGAATTCTTTAAACTATCAATAAGCTTATCATAAGGTACTATTCCATTATAATTCACCTTATTATGCTTTTTAATGCTATCCAATACTGTTGAGAATTTCCCTTGAGAAACATCACCATCAGGATGAATTCCACCAAAAAAGAGTAGTTTTCCTTTGTTTTTGTTATCAAGCTCCTTAAGAAGAGTATTGATTGTCACTGTAGGATCCTGCCAGGGAAGAAATAATCCAGAATAGACGAATGTAATCTGATCAGGATAATGATGTTCGGGAATCTCTGGAGACATTGAAAATAATATAACAGGAAAGGGAAATTCTTCAATATCATAACCAGCAATTTGAAGAAATGGAAGAAAATAATGTTTCTGAAATTCACCAGAACAAGTTATCAAATCGGCTTTTTTAAGAGCATTTATCTTCTCATTAAAAATTGCTTCATAATTTTTCTCGCCCCAATAATATCGTTCAAGAAGGTGAGGTCCTGCCAGATCAAGAACCAACGGTATATTCAAATGCAATACATATTTCATCAATCCCCAATGTTGAAAAATAACTATGTCGGGAGATTTATCTGCGATAAAATCATCTAATTTATTCGGTTCGAATGTGTTCTCAGCAATTTCATTTACAAGTTCATCATTATTTATAGACTCTGTATCCTGTCGAGAGAGAATTCTCTTCGGAAATGCTATAGAGACTTCAAATCCTTTATGCTCAAGACCCTTCCCTATTCCCCAGGCTCTCAAACCAGCACCAGTCGTTGCAAAACCTTTATATGGCAAAGGTTCCGTAGTTATTATGAGTATCTTTTTAGCTGACATAAAATATTCTCAAATATGTTTCAGTAATTCTTTGGCATAAAAGTAATCATAAACTAAAGAGAAAAATTCTGGTGTATTTGTCTTGAATTTTAGAATTAAACCTAAAATCTTTTTCAATTTTACCTTTTGAGGTATTTTTAAAAATAAGTCAACTATTCGATAATTCAAATCAGGTTGTTTTTTAGAGAGTATTGCTCCACTAATACCATTTATCTTTGCTCTTTTGATGTGATTCTTTAAATTATAAAAATGATAATGTTGCGAAATAGCCTTATCACAAAAGATTAACCGTAAACTATATTTTTTCTCAAGTCTATATGCGAACTCTGTATCTTCAAAGGCGGCATAAGGAAAATCCTCGTCAAATTTTTCTTTTTCAAACCAGTGTCTTCCGATGGATAAATCACTCGTATGAAAATATACATAACTACAATTATTCTTATCCATATCTTGATGATAAACAAAAACCACAGTAGATAACCACTTCATTAACTCCGTTTTCAAACAAGCATGATGCCATATAGTTTTGCCCCTCACGGCAACATTCTCATTCTCCGAATGCGTCTTTAGATGCTCTTCAAAATGAGATTCATTCAATATTACATCATCATTCAAAAATAGAATTATCTCACCTTTTGATAATTCAACACCATAATTCCGAGCAGCAGCAGGTCCTTTTGAGCGATTCTTAATCACTTTGATTTGATATGTCTGTGACTTTACCAAATCATTTATTTTAGAATAAGATTCATCAGACTTGCTATCGTCAATCACCAATACTTCATACTTATCTTTAGATAATGTTTGTTTATCAATACTTTCCAGACAGCTCTTTAAGACATCGAATCTTTTATATGTTGGAATAATCACAGAAAGTGATAATGAATTCATATATCAGTCTCTTGAAAATATAATAACAAATTTTAACCACATAATATTATGCTGACAATTGACCACAAGCAGCTTTAATATCTTCCCCTTTGCTATATCTCACTGCAACCGTAAAATTTTTATTTCGCAAAAAATCAGCAAATGTTTCTACCACATCCTCATTAGGTTTCTTATATCTCATATCTCCAATTTCATTATAAATGATTAAATTTATTTTCGAGCGTTTATTATTAAGAACTTTTGTTAATTTCTTTGCATCATTTAAAGAGTCATTTATCCCCTTTAACAACACATACTCATAAGTAATTCGCCTACTCATTGGCAATGGATATGAGTTAATTTCTCTGAGTATTTCCTTGATAGGAAACTTTTTATTGATAGGCACAAGCTTACTTCTCTTAGTATGATAAGCTGAATGAAGTGATATCGCTATATTAACGCCAAGATTTTCCTTACCGAGTCTTTTCAATCCTTCTGGAATGCCTATTGTTGACAATGTCACTCGTCTTGGAGAAATCCCAATATCCTGTGGTGAAACAATCAATCTTAAGGCTGGAATAACATTATCAAGATTCAACAAAGGCTCACCCATTCCCATCACTACTACATTCATCGATAAAGGATGTTGAACGAAAAAGTATTTTGCATATAATACTTGATCGACAATTTCAGCGATTCTGAGATTTCTCTTGAATCCCATCTTGCCTGTCAGACAAAATGTGCATCCTAAGGGACATCCAACCTGTGTGGAAATGCATAAAGTTGTTCTTTTATCACCAGGCATTAATACGCTTAATATTTTTAATCCATCGGAAAGTGTATGAATGAATTTCTTAGTTCCATCGACAGATTCGACAGTTTCAGTTTGTTGTATACCACCTAAGATTGATACATTTTTCAAAGAACTTAATAAATCTTTGGGAAGATTTTTCATTTCTTCAAATGAACGAACTGATTTCTTAAAAATCCAATGATGTAATTGTTTCCCACGATATCCTTCGAAACCCAATCTCTGAACTAAGGCAGTCAAATCGATCTGATTCAGACTCCTTAATTCGACTTTATTTTCTTCCTTCATAATACTATATCTCGGAGACACCAGTAAAATTAAAATCCTTTATAACAGCCGTTGGTGCTACATAGACATCACCCTCTTCAAAAAATAACTTTGTCCTTTTGGATAATAATTTTACATTTTTAAATGCCTGGAGAACATTCTGTGTGAATCGCAAATTCTTGATCGGTCTTGTTATTTCACCATTCTCAATTAGAAATGTACCATCCCTTGTCATCCCTGTAATAACTGTCTTTTTGGGATGAACAATATTCGTATAATGAAACCGTGTTACATAAATTCCCTTTTTAATAGAAGATATCATCGAATCAGTATTACTATCCCCCGCTTTCATAAAAACATTCAAACAATATGGACCAAAAAGATTTGGTTGTGGTAAAGAATGACCGGTATTTTTCACCTTAGCGATATTTGCTGTATAAGAATCGTAAACTGCACTTCTTCCTATCCCCTCTTCAATCAATGTTACCTTTTTCTTTTTTACGCCTTCAAAGTCGAAATAAGTCGGAAGTCCCTTTTTACTATTCCCATCATCATATATCGTTATTTTATCTCCTGTAACTTGCTTACCAATCTTTCCGGATAAAAAAGATTTTCCTTCGATAAAATGTAATCCACTGAAACCTACATAATTAAGCAACTCCAACATCGTTATAATCGCATATTCTTCAAGAAAAACATCATACTTTCCTGGTTTAACTCTTATTGGTTCATATTTATTTTTGCATTTTTGACAAACGGAATGTGTTAATTTCTCAATCTCATTTTCGGTTATGATATTCCCTGACATTGTTCCATAACCAGAGAGAATATCAGTCATCGCTACAAGATTCAGATTCTCTGTTGCAGAAGTGCTATAAGAAACGGTTCCTAAAGAATTAAATACAGCAATCTCACTATTCGTCCTACTCAAAGAACCGTAAGCTTTTGTCCCTTTATCTATCGCAATTTGCACAACCAACGAAACTTTTTCGGCTAATTCATTTGGTAATAATTTATTAAATTTTTTCTCGATGACAAATGGCTTTTCACAAGGTAACGATTTAAATTTTTCATCTTCTTTTTGCAAGTTGGCTATTTCACTTGCTTTTTTCAGAGCTTCCATCAATCCGTAAGAGTCAACTCTGTTTGTCGATGCAGAACCAATTTTTTTGCTCTTTACAACTCTTATTGACACTGTCTCATTTGAATTCATAACATTTTGATGAATTGAATTCTTGCTAAATCGAGTCAGAAGACGATCCGAATTAGTAAATAAAACTTCAGTTTGATCGGCATTAGATGCCTTAAAAACTTTTTTTGCTAAGGATTCTAATTTTTTATAGCCTTTCATTTCATCACTCCTACAGAAACATCTTTAAATCGAGCTGGCGATGTGCAATGTCCAACATACATAACCTGTCCTGGCTCTCCTTTTCCACAATTTGGTGTTCCCCACTTCTTCCAATATTTTTTATTACAAATTGCATCGCAAGAATTCCAAAACTTCGTTGTGATGCCAGTATAAGTCGGATTTTTATATATCTTACCCCACTTACCATTTTTTATTTCGCGTGCTAATTCAGTTCCAAATTGAAAATTTATCCTTTTATCATCGATACTCCAGGAAGTATTCGTTTCAAGATACAATCCTTTTTTAGTATCAGCAATTAAATCATCGAATTCCCACTCTCCTGGTTCTAAATTGATATTAGTCATTCGAATCAATGGAATATTTTGCCAACCATCGGCTCTCATCGTGCCATTAGAATTTTGTGATATTAAAGGTGCGGTTTCTCTCGATGATAAGAAATTTTTGAAGATTCCTTGCTTAATTATCGGTGTTCTTTGAGCAGGAACTCCTTCGTCATCATATCCAAAACTTCCCAATGCTTCTGGAACTGTAGCATCGGCATATACATTCACTATTTCTGAACCATATTTCAATTTTCCCATCATCGGAGGATCGATAAATGATGTCCCAGCATAACTTGCTTCTGTTCCAAAAACTCTATCAAGCTCTATGG
>CAZYWQ010000217.1:0-5439 GCA_964651675.1 uncultured Candidatus Sumerlaeota bacterium
GATATATGCAGAGCGTAAATATGTCAAAGTCTCCAATAATGAGTTAGAAGTTTTGGCAAAAGCAGGACTAAAACAATTCTATGCTCCATTTATATATTGGTTTCTTCATCTGCCTTCAAAACAGAGCGGAAAGATGATTAGAGAACTTTATGAAAACCCTAAATCACCTGCTGTGAACCACCTCTTACGAATTGCTATTCTACTTGGTCCAGAATTATCCAAGTGGATACTAGAATCGTGGCATAAGAAGTGGGGAAGATATACACAGCCGCCTTATTACTATTTAAAAATAAAGACAATATGTAAAAATATTGAAAAGGAAGACAGAGTTCTTACTGCCTTAAAAGCTTATCCTGCCAGTCCAATAGAGTTGGATGGTTACAAAAAGCCTTTCTATATTGGAGATCTGATGGAAACCCCACAGGAGTCTGAGAATTTATTATCAAAGGCATGTTTTTCAGTCTTTGAAGGTCAAAAGACAATTAAAAGAGAATGCCGAAAATTAGATATACTAGCTTACGGCAAAGAGATTATTTCACAATCTAAACAGATTATCAAAGCATTTTATGATAGTTAACCACTGGACTTTATAGAATGGTAAGTTCCGAAAAGAAGATGAATTTTTGGTTTGGGTTACTTTTCTTTTGGGCCTCTTTTAATAACGAAGTTATAGCTCCATCAATTATAAAGGGGGGGTATCATGAAAAAAATATTTATAAGTTTCTTTGTTTTTCTCTTTATATCAATTTCTTCATTCGTCTATGCAGACGAAACAATCAAAATCGCTTCTTGGAATATTGAAAATTTTGGACAGAAGAAAGCCTCTAATCAAGGTAAAATGGCCTTAATAGCAACCATATTAAGTCAATTCGATCTTATAGCAGTTCAGGAAATATCCAATGTCCTTGAAAAAAGTGATCCTGGCTGTGACAGAAATGAAGATAAATGCCCTGGAAATAACAAATGCAATCTTATATTAAATGCCCTAAAGAAAAATCTTACAGGTAAAGATAATAAAAATTATGAATTTATCTTTAGTCCGCAAATTAAAGATGAAAGATATCTTTTTATATACGATAAGAATAAGATTCAGGCATTGGATTCAGGACAGGTTGTAGTTGATGAAGGAGATGATCCATCAAAGCCTATATGTGATAGAAGCGCAAAGGGTAATATGTTAAGACAACCCTTCTATGTAACGTTCAAAGCAGGAAATTTCGATTTTACCCTACTAACAGCACATACTAGCCCAAATAGAAATATACAAGAGCTACAGGCATTAGCAGTGTTTTATTGGAAAGTTCAGTCAATAGACTCTAACCAAAATGATGTAATTCTTTTAGGAGATCTAAATGCTGATGGTGATTACCTTTCAGAATCATTAGAAATAGAGCTTCGAAAGCCAGAATATAATTGGATAGTAGACAATACAGATGATACTACTGTAGGAGATTCTAACCGAGCATATGATAGAATGATTTTTACTGAAACAACAAAAGAGGATTATACTGGTAATTATGGAGTGTTTAGATTTGACGATGAATTTGATTTAAGTAAAGAAACTGCTGGAAAGATATCAGACCATTATCCTATATGGGCAGAATTTTATACAGATAAAGATACAGATCATAAGGTAAATGAATAAAAATGGCAGAAAAACTTGACCCAAAAGAAATAGTTAGTTTTAAGGAACTTCTCATGAGCAATGTTTATGAGCAAGAAGCACTTATTAATCTCCTTGAGAAGAAAGGAATTATTAATAAAGCAGAATTGCTTGAAGAGATAAAGAGGGTAAAAGAGAAATATATAAAGTAGCGGATATAATCAAGAGTAAGGAGGTGATTATATGCAGAAGTTTACATTTTTTTTAATATTAATTTTTTTATTAGCAGGTGTATCTTTTGTATATGCTGAAGCTGGAGACCCTCTTAGAATGGATAACAAGAAGTCTTGGTATAGTCCCTCAACAAAATCTGGAGATTCACTTCTAAAAGAAAGAGAGCCAGATTTTAGGCACAGAGAACGCGGAGATTCTTTGCGACTTAATGAACCTGTTAAACCTTTTGGAGAAAAAGACCCTTACAAAAGACAAAAAAGAGGTTATTGGTAAAAAAAGCATAAGGGAATTAAAAACTGCTTTGGGATTCTTTGCGAGGAAAATCCTTCGACTTATATAATGGAGAAGAATAATGAAAGTGAAAAAAATTAATGATAATGTTTTTTTTCTCGAATTAGCTAAAGAGGTCTATCAAAAAAAAGCTATTTTAGAAACGGGCTATAAGTTCTCAAATAAATTTCATGTTCAAATTATTTCCATTTCAGAACTTAATTATGGATTATATCTGAAAACAAAGAATAGAAATAACAAGATAGAAGATGATATTAATGAGTTTTGTAACGAATTGGTAGATCAGCAATTGAGATTAGACGTGGAAAAAAGCTATGGAAATATTAGAGACTTGTTAGTTAAACAAGCTTTCTCGCCAGTAGAGAATATGGAAAATGAAATTAAAGTTGAAAAGGATTTTTCTTAATGAAATCATATCAACTTTTGCCTTTCAGATTTGAAAGATTTAAAAATAATAAGGTTTTCATTTCAAACGAATGTGGAGAGTTTATTTTTCTTACTCCAGAACATTTTAGCGATATGGTTTCATACAAATTAGACAAAAAAAGTTCAGTTTTCTTAGACCTTAAAAGTAAACAAATTCTCACTGATACCTCTCTGGCTCCAGTTATAAATATGCTTGCGACTAAATACCGAACTAAAAAAAATTTTTTAAATGATTTTACTTCACTTCATATGATTGTGCCAACTTTAAGATGTAATTCAAACTGTTCTTATTGCCAGGTTTCAAGTAAAACCGAAGATGAATCTGAGTATAACATGGATGAAAAAACAGCCAGAAATACCGTTGAAATGATTTTTAATTCACCTTCACCTCACATAAAAATAGAATTTCAAGGCGGAGAACCTCTTTTAAAATTTGAAATTGTTAAACAGATTATAGAAGAAGCAGAAAAGCAAAATAATACACATAAAAGGAATTTGGAATTTGTTGTATGCACTAATCTTAGCTTGATTACAGATAAGATATTAAAGTATTTAAAGAATCACAATGTATTTATTTCAACTTCCTTAGATGGGCCTAAAATACTACACAATACAAATCGTCCATTAAGAAAAGAAGAAAACAGCTATGATTTGCTCGCAAACAATATCAGCAAGGTTCGTAAATATCTAGGAAAGGATAGAATCGATGCACTAATGACAACAACAAAAAATAGTTTAGAGGTGTTTTCTGAAATTATAGATGAATATGTCAGGCTCGGTTTTCATTATATTTTTATAAGAACATTAAATCCTTATGGTCTAGCGAAAAAAGAAAAAGATAAACTGGGATATAAAGTAGAAGATTTTTTTGAAGTATACAAGGATGCACTAGAATACATAATTAACTTAAATTTAAAAGGACATTTTTTATTAGAGGGTTACGCTTGTCTTCTGCTTACTCGTATTTTAACTCCATTTTCAACAGGGTTCGTTGATATGCAATCACCAGCTGGAATCGGGATTAGCGGGGTTATTTATAATTATGATGGAAATGTATATGCTTCAGATGAAGGCAGAATGCTTGCATCAATGGGAGACCACAAATTTCTAATGGGAAATGTAAATAAAAACTCCTACAAGGAAATATTTTATGGTGAAAGAATTAAGTCATGGATTAATAAAGCATGCTTAGAATGTTTGCCAATATGTTCAACTTGTGCGTTTCAAAGCTATTGTGGTGCTGACCCGGTAAGAAACTATTCTGAGCAGGGTGATATAATAGGGAATGTAACACAAAGTGAGGTTTGTAAAAAAAATAAGCTTATAATTACACATCTCTTGGAATTGATTGACTCAGGGGATAAGGATATTCAGGATGTATTTTGGTCTTGGCTTACAAGAAGGACAATAAAAGAATTAAGAAATCTGAATTAGAGAAAGGAAGCACTGTTTTGCTAAAATTAATGGGAGAGGCTTTAAACTGTAATAAAAATATCATTGCTAGAGTCGTTAAGAGTCCGGCAAATAAAACTGAGAGATTTAATTCAGCAATAGTAGTTGATAGTAATCAAATAGAAAATTATAAAGATTATGCTGCTGTTCTGACTTCCAAGAGCTACGAAGATATCTTAAAACAAGATAAAGAAAAAACATTCAAAACATTATTCTATAATGTTAAAAATTTAAATCAGCTAGATGAAGGAGATATAATAAATTTAGAACCTACCGGTAGAATTAATATCCTTTATACAAAGGAATCACAGGACAATGCAATTCTAATAACTGAAAGATGTAATTGCTTCTGTATTATGTGTCCTCAACCCAAAGTAGAAAAAGAAAAAAATAGAACCCCAATGATTCGTAAATTAATTTCTTTAATTGACAAGGATACAAGGTACTTGGGTATTACTGGTGGTGAACCTACATTACTCGGAGAAGATTTTTTAAAGATAATAAATGATTGTAAGGAAAAACTTCCTAATACAACTCTAGAAATTTTAAGTAACGGAATAGCTTTTGAAGATTTCGAGTTCACTAAAAAGTTAGCCTTAATTCAACATCCAAATTTAATAATCTGTATTTCGCTGTATGGAAGCACTGATTCTGAACACAATAATATTACACAAAGAGAAAGTTTTTATAAGACTATACAGGGAATATACAATTTGGCATTATTTGAACAAAAGATTGAGATACGGACTGTTATTCATTTATTTACTTATGAAAGATTGCATAGGTTAGCAGAATTTATTTATCATAATTTTCCGTTTGTCTTCCATGTTACTTTCATGGGGATGGAAACAATAAACCTAGCTAGTAAGAATATTGAAAAATTATGGATTGATCCCTATCATTACAATTCTGAACTTAAAGAAGCCGTTACTTATCTTAACAGGAGATTTATTAATGTTTCTATATATAATCATCAATTATGTATTTTACCGAAAGAATTATGGCAGTTTGCGAGGAAATCTATTTCTTCCTGGAAAAACATATACTTAGACATATGTAATGAATGCAATATTAAAAAGGATTGTGGTGGATTTTTCTCATCTTCCTTAGGTAAACACAGCGAGTATATTAAACCGCTGATAGAAAATTAATATAATTTTTTTCTTGACATTAATTGAATATTTATATTTAAATATCAAAAAAAGAGGGGGGTTAAATATGAGTAAAATCATTAAGTATTTAGCTTCCGCCACAATAGCTTTTGCCTTTTTACTGCTTCCCAGTAAATCTCCAAAAATAGAAGCTAAAACAACGCCGGATCTTAAAAAAATCGAGAAATCTACTCCTTTGGTTTTAAAACATGCTAACGAGATTTTTGGGACACAAAGTAACCAGTTGTCATGGCATTCCTCACACTACTCACACGGCTCTCA
>CAZYWQ010000218.1:0-5424 GCA_964651675.1 uncultured Candidatus Sumerlaeota bacterium
ATACCACTCGGTTGTTTAGGAATCCAAAGAGGACAACGCCAGACTTTTATTCCATTGTGATATTTAAATCTATATTTTTTCGCAGAATATCCATACCCTACAGACCACTGAGGGTAATAAGGGGGTGCAGTGATAATCTGAAGATCAGCACCTTTCATAGAAAGCCATTTGACCATATCACCGGTGTATTTTCCGATACCTATGAGCTCTGGTGCGTAGTTTATTCCAACTATAAGGAGCCGCATTAATTTTCTTTTTGTGCAATAACAACTAAACAATCACCACGTCCTAACCGATTCCCAAGCCAAAGTATGGGGAAGAAGAGAATACGTATACAGATCATTAAAGTGGCGACCAGGAATACATTTCGCAATTGTTTAGTGGGTCGACCATATATGGCAAATATACTCGAAATTATAGATTGGGCTAGCCACAGGGCTGGTGATTTCATCCATATTTTTTGATTTTTAAAGCCTGTTTCTCGTAACATTGTGGCAAGGGTGCGCCTTGAAAAATGGACTATATGGAATGGCACATGCCAGTTAATCCAGAAACGGCCAAAAATTTTGCGCTGCCAACTATTCACATTAGGACAACTAATCCATATCTGACCATTTGGCTTTAGAATGCGGGAAACATGGAGTAATGTCTTTTTTGGATTTAGAGAATGCTCTAAAACATTAGATAATACCACTACGTCGAATAACTTCTCCGGGCTAAACGTATCTAATGGACGAGTAATTACTCGTAACCCCTTCTTCTTGGCTTCTAAAGCCGCATGTTCATTAAGCTCTAATCCATCCGCTGTGAATCCATTTTTTTGATAAATTCGCAAACCGCGCCCCTCATTGCATCCGACATCCAATAAACGACCTGTTCCTCTAAATGAATGAAAACCATGATCACCATCTATTATTATCCATATACGGTATAATATGGAATCGAGAAATTTTTCACGAATTTTAGTGTATAGGCTCCTTCGACTTCCCCTAAAATTGTAATACATTTCATAGAGGGCTTTAAATTCATCGCCTGTTGGATGAGGTGATAATTGAATAAGGTCGCAAGACCTGCATTGAGTTATATTGTAATTCCCCTTAATCCCAAAACGAGTATCGAAATGATTTTTTTGGATGAGGATCAACATTTGCTTACCACATCCAAGACATTTATATTTGGTATAATCGTTTTCTCTAATCGACATATAAAACCTTTTAAAACGACAAGATTATCATTTAACGAATGATTTATTCTCTGATATATTAGGCCCCAATAGAGGAAGAATTCGTCAAAATAAAGACAATTTTTATATTGTTAAATATTTAAAGTAATATCAAATGGTTATTGCCTGAATATTAGGCTTTTATGAAAAAAAGTGAACTGGGAAGTTATTGTAGGAATGAGATGTGAAACTGCGAAAGCAATGGCAAGACCAATAAGGCCTAATTTTATTATAAGAAAAATTGATAAAATCAAGTTCATCGGGATTTCAATCAAATGTGTTAATAACATTGTTTTTAATGATTCACTTGCTTGATACATTATATAACCATTATGTCTAGCAATAGAAAAGATGATAAAAAGACTATAGATAATGGTGAAATAATATCCTGCAAACAGATTTTCACCTACCCAGAAAATGACGAACTTTTTATTCAAAAGACAAACAATTATTAAAATTGTGGTTGAAGCTATGAGTACTTTATAATGAGCATACTGTCCTTTTTTTCTTAGAGTACTTATATGGTTATTTTCGAAGTATGAAATAAATCTTGGAAGAAAATTTGAAAAAGGAATTATAGCAAATCTCATGACTAAAAATGGAAGCGCAATTGTTGATTGATAGACTGCCACAGCGGATACATCCATTTTCCAACCAACAATAAACGAACTGCTATAAAAGATAAGCATATTTGAAAATGATATTATCGCGGTGGCACCACCATAAGTAAGCATCTTTAAAAAATAATCGTTTCTATATTGTCCAAAATGCTTTTCTTCCATCTGTATCTTCGAAGCTATAAATCTTACTAATGCTTCAATTATAATATAACCAAGCACAATCCCTACTAAACCAAGCTCAAAGCATAAAAAAATAGCCCCTAATATGGGCCTACCAGGTCCCTCTATAAGGTTTAAGAGATTAAATTCAACAATTTTGTTTAATCCTCTTAACCTAAGTATTGCCAAATAATTACGATACCTAAAAATACCCCATATGGATATTAAAATAAGGGCTATTATAAAGGTATTTCTAAATTCATTTGGCATCTTGATAAAATGTGGGATAATAATACATGCCGATAGTCCAATCGAAGTAAAGATAAAGCCAATGACAGTGAGGCCTCGATTAGCTGTGGCGTTCACATCTCTAAGTTTTTGAATATTGCCTTTAGCATTCGCACTGGCAATTTCCCTTACGATCCCATTGCTGAAGCCAACATCAATCAATTGCAAATAATTAAACGTTTGGAATAACAGATGCCAAATACCCAACCCTATAATACCTATATGATATTTGATTACAGGAGCAAGTATGAATTGTGCGATTGAACTTAAAACTATAGAAAGCCATCCTATAAAAATGGCCCTATTATGGTTTGCAAAAGTTGCAAGTTTTATATAATTAGCTGAATTCAATATCCGAAGTATTTCTTCTATATATTGCAAGCATTGAGAATAGGGCTATTACAATAATCCATTTAACTCTGTTATGAAATTGCGGTTGAAACATATCAAATAGCATCCAACCGGCCATGGAAGTAATGATAATGGCACTTATTTTTTGGGATTTTCTGTCAATAGCTTTTTTTTGTAACCTTATTCCAATTAAAATTGGCTTTGCATAAAACCAAAGCACAGCGATTAAGCCAAAAATGCCAAGACTCGCCCATAACCTTAATATAGTGTTATGAACATAAAGCTTTTCGGTAATTGCCGATGTATGTTCTACACCAATTCCATTAATTGGATTGTCTTTAATAAAAATCCAAGCTTGCTTAATGGATACAATTCTCTCAATATCCGGTTCATAGAATCCAATTCCTACTCTCATCATTGTGTACAATCTTTCAAGTGGACTTTGTGGAAATATACTTGTACTTAAGTGTATCAAATATAATATTGAAAAGGTCATAAAAAGGGAGATAACAATGACCTTTATCTTTCCTTTATCGATTATTAAGTAAGGTAAAAGAGCGGATTCTAGGGCTACAGCCAATAAGCAAGATCTTGAACCGGTTATTATAAATGATATTAAGATTCCAAAAAGATAAATCAGGCCTAAAAATCTAATGAATAATCTTTTCCCCAACATTAAGATTCCCAGCCCTATCGGAAATACAATTGTAAGCAATGTAGCAAAATTATTTGGTTGGCCCATAATGGAGCCAAATCGTTTCTCTAGAGGATCGATGATTTTTAAATTTAATTTGAGAATATTATTAAGAGTCGCTGTCATTTCTGTATTAAAAAAGTAATCACTTATATTAATGAAAATTGGAATTAAAGAAGCGAGGATTAAAGAAAGTAAAAGCATCTTTATTTTATTTATACCATCCAACAGGAAAATACCAAGAGGCAGCCAAATCCCGAATAAATAAACATATTTCCCAATCATTATAAGTGAATCTCTTAAATGAATTGAATTCAGCATTGATAATATGGCCCCTAAAAGAAATACTAAGAGAGGGAAAAGTAAAGGGTTATCCTTAATGAATACTTTATTAATGGAAGTCTTTGTAACAAGAAGATGGGCACATAATAATATCGTTGATAATAAATAGAATAAATCTGAAATATTAAATAATTCACCTCCTATTCTACTTGTTGTTAAGCTTATTAGGAAAGTACCTAAATAAAAGAAAACAAGAGAAAGGCTTACTTTAGCCTTTTCAGAAATTGTAAAAATTATTATCAGTCCAGTGGGTATTAATAAAGCATTAATTGAAGAGTTAGTTATTAAGAAAGATTCTGCAATGATAGCAAGAACAAGAATAATATATAGTTTTATAGAGATTCTCGTTGAGGATGGGGTATTTAAAAAATAGTTATTTGATCTAAACATTCGCCTTTATTGTTCTAGATAGATTTTAGAGATGTCATGAATAACATTAATTAAATATCTTTTTATACTTGGTGTATCATGAAAACCAAAATGATATTTTAAGTAGATGTGATTACCGAGAGGTATAATCAGATAGACAGTGAAAAATAGGATAAATTATTTCAGTTGTTGTGCTCGATTTAGTTCTTATTCCCACTTTTTCCATATAGCTATTTGTGGTGACTAAATTTTGCGTAATTTTATCATCTCATGTCTACTTAACCATGAGTTCCTTTCTGTTAAATTGATGGCTTAAGTTTGGCATATTATCATTCCCTTGAGAATATGCAGTTTATTAGATGTTTATTTTTTTTTAGCCAACCGCTTTTCAAATATTTTTGCGTCAACTAAAAAACGGTACCAAAAAGTCTGAAGCACAAAAAAAATTAATCCCTCACGGCCATCTACAAAACCCAACCTGATAAAGTACCTATATAGAAATAAAATAAAGGGTCTAATGAATAAAGGAAGGACATTATAGAACTTACGAAAAGCACGTTTTTTTTCAACAGGATCACCAAAAAGTCGACCGCTAATAACTTGACTTTTTCTTGGATCTATTAACTCATCAACTTCGGCATCTGACCACTTATTATGTCGTGCTATCCAGTCAGATAGACGCATGCATTGGTCATCTATCATAGGCTGTTTTAACCGACTCGTTGCTCCATTTACGTAAAAATGTTGATCATATCGTCGACTTTCGCATTTACCAAAACCATGACGAAATAATCTCATATGCCAAATTGGAAACATACCACCATGATGTATTGGGTGACCTAAAAAATAAATAAGTCGCGGGATGTAGTAACCATGAATATCTTTTGGAAATGAAAGCTTGCGATTATTCAACTCTAGAACTAATCCTTTCGATAGTCTCTCTTCTGCATCTAAATGAAGTTCCCATTCATATTTTAAAGATAATGTATTGATAGCCCAGTTTCTTTGAACCCCATAATTTATAAATTCGTGTTTAACAATATTAGCTCCATAATATTGAGCAATCGATAGTGTTCTATCAGTGCTGTGAGAATCAACGATATGAATATCATCAGAAACCTTAAAAGCGCTTTCTAATGTTGCAGCTATGGTTTGTTCAGAGTTAAAAGTCAAAATTATTACAGAAATGCTCATTATTCCTCCTTTCTTGCTCTACAAACCATTGATTTCCATAGCCATCGAAACCGTCCTACATTATTAAAAGTGATATTGTTGAATCCTGTGTCTTTTAATATTTTAGTAAGTGTTTTTTTGGAGAAAAATTTGATATGCCCTCCCTCCCAAACAGCAGTAAAATGTCTATCCCATAAGTTAAATAG
>CAZYWQ010000219.1:0-5424 GCA_964651675.1 uncultured Candidatus Sumerlaeota bacterium
GGCTTATTCGGTCTGATAGAAACCAACTGCTCTTCTCCAGCAAGCCAATTGATTGAATTCATCAACAAATTTTCACCAACTACTTGCAAGACACCCTCCTTCAAATATTTATCTTCAGCAAAGTTAGAATCTCCAATAACAACCATTCTCATCTGATTATCATTCTCATCCGAAGAACCTTCCACCGCAACTGCAACAGACAAAGGTCCCTTCTTTTCATTTTCATCAGGCACAATTTCATTATCTTTCATCATCTTATCGAAATCAGTCTCTGCCCAACTCGAAGGATAAGTTTTCATCAATTCAGTTACAGAAATTCCTTCGGGAACAGGCACTGATTTTGAAATAGTCCGACATCCCGGCAGCATAAACAAAACATTTCCTAAATCCTTCGTTATTGGATGTGGAGAATACTCCATTATTGAAGGAGTCAATTCATTCCCACCACCAAAAGCCGCAATAATATTACTATCAACTACAATATTGTTTCCAACTTCAACACCATATTTTTTTAGAAACTTAATCATATTTTCACTGTTTGCTTTCACCTCAATAAAAGAATCAAGAAAAACAAGAAGCTTTCCTCCTTTTTCAAGATATTTCTCTATAGCTTCATATTCCGTATTAAACAAATCAATCTGCAATCCTGGAATAACCAAAACTTCACAATCGGATGGCACTTCCGAAACTCTTAGCAGAGTAAGTTTTTCGACCTTATACGCCTCATCCTCAATCATCCGCTTAAACATCGAATAATCTTCATCAATGCTATGCTCACCATGTCCTGTTAGAAAATAAACTTTCTTCTGAACATCTCTTGTAATCTTAATCAGGGCATTAACAATATCTTCCTCATCAATTCCGGTAATTTTCTCTTTCTTGATGACATTATTATCTTCGCCTTCGATATAAACATAGGAATCACCAGGTGAAACATTTTCCCCGAATCTTTTTGCCTTAATATGCTCGCGATACGGATCATAAATCTCCCACTTCAAATTATCAGTATAATAAACATATTGTAACTTGATACTCTCGATAATATTTTTATTCTCTGCAAAAGAGGCAATATGAACTTTCTTATTGAGATTTTTTAAAACACTAACGGTTTGTGCCGATAACGAATGAATTTTATTTTCCGTCAAATCCACTCTGTAATTATGATTGGCGACCAATTTGTAAACGACTGTTAGCATAACGAAAAACACAATGATAAACAAAATCGTATTAAAACCATACTTGGTCGATTTTTTTGGCAATCCTGTTAATGACTTGATCAAGACTGCAACAAATATCGAAATAATAATAGCACCTTTATATTCACCCTTTAATACAAACAACAAAAGCCCTATAATAACGATAAGGACAACTAATTCTAATATCTTAGGGAACGATTTCATAACTAACCTCTCCATCTCTTAGATTCTAAGGTTCTTGCTGTAATAAACTGAAAGAAAATGGAAAAAATTAAAAAATAAGTAATATTTTTAAGATCAATCACGCCGTTACTAAAATCCTGAAAATGATTTGCGAAAGAAACCTCTTTCAAAAATTGCTCCAATGTTCCTCCCTGGAACTCTCCCAAAAATCCAATAACATAAAACAATAACAAACCGCCGAAGGTTAAAACCGCTGCAACAATTTGATTCTCTGTGATAGATGAGGCAAACATACCGATGGAAATATAGGCAGAAGCAAGGAGTATTAAACCCAGATAACCTGATAAAATCACTCCTATATCAATCACTGCTGGAAAATGTTTGAAAAGATAAGTGAAGAAATTAGCAGAATATTGCGGACTCGTAGTGAAATATAAATAATCTGTTATCAGAATAGACACAAACGATATGATTAAAATTATAATTGTAACAAACAATACCGAAGCAAATTTCCCAATTATTATCTCCCAATCCTTAACAGGATAAGTATAAAGTAATTCGATAGTACCGGACTTTTTCTCTTCAGCAAATAATCTCATTGTTAACATCGGAAAGACAAACAACATTATGACTGCTGCATTTCCAAAAATATTTCCAATCACAATCTGATTAATATTTAATGCTGGTGTTTGACCATATTGCATATACTGATAAGCAGCACCTGATAATTCACTAAAATATAAGATTGTGCTAAAAAAGAAATAACCGGTTAACACAAAAAAAATCGCTATCATTACATAGATACTTGGTGTCTGAAAATAATTCTGTAGCTCTCGTTTGAATACCGATAAGAATCTTCTCATATTCTACTCTACTCCTTTTTCGGTTGTAATTAACTTTACAAATACATCCTCTAACGACACATTCAAAGGCGATATGGATAGGAGTTTCCAACCACCCTGTATGACTTCATTTGCAATTTTATTCATTATATCATAACCTTTTTTAACTCTAACCCTTAAAACAATTTTATCACCTTCTTGTTTTTCTGACTTAGCATCTACCTCATCCACTCCATCCAAATCAGATATTTTCTTTACAATCTCTTCTTTACTTCCCTTTACTATTACTTCAATCAGTTGACTATCAGCTTCATCCAGAGACAAATTCTCTGGAGAACCTTCAGCGACAATCCTTCCTTGATAGATCACAACTACACGCGAGCATAACAAACTAACTTCAGGTAAAATATGAGTACTCAAAATGACTGTTTTTTCACCTGCCATTGCCTTAATCAAATTTCTGATTTCGATTATCTGAGCAGGATCCAATCCGAGCGTCGGTTCATCCAGGATTAACACATCAGGATCACCAATTAAAGCCTGTGCCAATCCTACTCTCTGCTTAAAACCCTTGGAAAGATGTTTTATAACACTATGCAATTTCTCTTCTAATCCACAAGCTTTAATACAGCGATTAATCTCATTTTTCCTATCCTTAACAGACACACCTTTTATATTAGCAACAAAATTCAAAAATTGATTTACATACATATCCTGATAAAGAGGATTACCTTCCGGCAAATAACCAATTTTCTTTTTAGACTCGATTGGATTTTCCGTCACATCTATTTCATCAACTGTAATCTTACCCTCCGTAATAGGATAGAAACCGGTGATTAAACGCATCGTTGTCGTTTTACCAGCTCCATTCGGACCCAAAAATCCAAGTATTTCTCCTCTATCAACCTTAAACGAGACATTATCCAAAGCCTTAAAAGTGCCAAAATACTTCGTTAAACCCGAGACATTAATCATCAAATTTCCTCCCAAATAGATTCTCTATAGGAGATACATCTTAATTCAATTAGTTTGTTGTAAAATTCAAGATTAGCTAAGAAACCATTTTCGGTCATAAAATAAAGAGAAATGTGCATTTCAAGTCAAGCAAATTATGTACCATCTCTGCCCTGTTAATAACTCAGAATTGCTGAATCCAAATTTCTCACAAAGAGCCTCTGGATAAGATAAATAATATCAAGATAAACTAATATTTAAACATCAAAGAAGAATTAATGCAAGGAATGTTATCAAAGCTTAAGGAGCAATCTTACAAGACTCACAAGGAGTTTGCGGTTCAAAAAGTCATATTAAAAGATTAAGAAAACCGAAAATGAGAAAATTTGTCACATATAAATTATGCCATTCTAAAAATGAGTCTATGACTCAGAAATAGCTTCAGAAGAGAGTTTATCAGCTCTTTTATTTTCTTTCCGATTGATACGATGCAGTTGAAATTGCTTAAAATCTTTCAAGAGAGATTTTACTTTTTCAGAAAGCGCCTGTAATTCTTTGCTTTTGATTTTATACTTACCTTTAATCTGATTAACCATCAATTCACTATCAGAAAATATCTGCAATTTATTATAATCTTTAGATTTTGCTTTCTCCAAAGCAGTAATCAAAGCGATATATTCTGCCTGATTATTCGTCGTATCCTCTATACTCTTACTAATCTCTTCCAAAACCTTACCATCTGTACCAATAAATACAACTCCTATCCCCGCCTTTCCAGGATTGCCTTTGGAACAACCATCCACATATACTTGTATGGCATCAGTCACCTTCTTTGAAACCAACAATTCTGAAGTGGTAATTTTTGATTGATGTTCAGGCTGTTTAGTTTTCTCACTTAACTTTTTTCGAAAATGATTAATATCGATCGACACATCATCACTCACACCAAACTTCTGTAGAAAATATGATAAGTTAGCAAATGAAGCTCTAAGATCAGGTTGAGAAATTTGCGGCATCTCAGACAAAAGAGTTTTAACATCCCCACCCCAAGACAATATATCGATTATCTTATAAATAGGGATATTAGTCCCCTTAACATAAAGAATTTTAGGAATATCATTTTTACCGTCACTTTTATCATTCATATTTTATATATAAAAAAATGGTCGGGGCGAGCCGATTTGAACGGCCGACCACTTGAACCCCATTCAAGTACGCTAAACCAACTGCGCCACGCCCCGATAATGTTGCATTATAATTGAATTTTTTTGTCTCTGTTTATTCTATTTCATTGAAATATCTAAAGAATCCGTTAAGTCTATTAGCTCCTTAATATCTTTCTTTATCGATGTCAAAGATACCTTTCCCTTAAAGTACTCCTCAGGATTACGCCTTAATTCCTTTATCTTTTTCTTTGCACCTGATATAGTATATCCTTCCTCATATAATAGCTGTTTTATGGTTAATATTAATTCAATATCCTTCTTTTTATATCGCCTCTGGTCATTCAGATCCTTTTCAGGTTTTAAAACACTAAACTCGGATTCCCAATACCTCAAAATATATGGCTTAACCTCTGTTATTTCACTTACTTCATTAATCTTGTAATATAATTTTTCAGTCTCTTCTTTTTTCATTTTAAGCACATATCGTTTTTCTGATTTTCACATCATTCTTTCATTAACAATTTGAACAAAATCAGCTTTGATATGTCAACTATTTTCTATTTAACTCATTCTAAGCAAGTTAACACAAATTTAATTGTTATTTATGACAATTGTCTCTTCGGTTGTTTCTCTATCTTCAACATATATATCAAGTTGCTTTTCCCGATACCCATCTTTAGTTAATTTTATGGTATAATGACCTTGAGTCAAATGATCCCTCTCTATTTTACCATTATCATCGGTTAATAATGAACTCATCAAATCGTAGATATTACTCAATATAGGTGGAATAATGATATTCTCTCCATTAAAATCCAGAAGCTCAACTTTTACTCCTTCTACAGGATTTCCATTCGAATCCTTCACCCATAAAATTGCCTTACCACCCTGTCCAAACGGCAAATCAACCTGAGTCTCTTCAGTATCCGATACCATTAATCCCTTAATATAAAGTGGTGCATAATTCCTCGACCAGGCATACAAATTAAAATTCCCAGCATTTATTGTATCGATAACAAAATATCCTTCTCCATCAGCCTTTACTTCACCAATGAAAGCCTCTCCTCCTCCCTCATCATCCAT
>CAZYWQ010000220.1:0-5418 GCA_964651675.1 uncultured Candidatus Sumerlaeota bacterium
AAACGGCTGCTTTAGAAGTTTTGCAAAAATACCAATTTGATGTTTTAATTTTGTATATTACCTTAAGCAGTGGTGAAAGCGGCATAGATTTAATAGGCGAAGTCAAAGAAAAAGACGATTCCGTTCCTGTTATTATGCTAACGGCTTCTACTGACTACAAAGACGCCATAGCAAGTTTGAAGTTAGGTGCGTCTGAATACCTTGCAAAATCTATGGATATCGATGAGTTAGATCTAATTTTAAAACGGGCTGTTAAAGAATATGAATTGAAGAGACAGGTTATATCTCTAACCGAGGAATTATCATATCACACTAAATTTAATGATTTTGTTTTTCACGATGAAAAAATGCAATATATTATGAAACAAATCCAATCTCTTGCTAATAGTGATTCCACTGTGTTAATAACAGGTGAAACAGGCACGGGGAAGGAAGTTATTGCGAGGACTATTCATAAACTGGGGGAACGTAAGAACGAGCCATTTATTGCTGTGAATTGCTCTGGGATTTCGGAAAACTTGTTTGAAAGCGAGATGTTTGGGCACAAAAAGGGAGCTTTTACTAGTGCTATAAAAGACAAAATCGGGAAGTTTGAATTAGCTCATCGGGGAACTCTCTTCCTTGATGAAATTTCAACCATGCCACTATCTTCTCAAAGTGCGTTACTACGCGTTATAGAAGATAAAGAAATAACACCTGTTGGTAGTGAGATATCTAAAAAAGTTGATATCAGAATTATTGCAACAACTAATAGAGATTTGAAAAAACTGACAAAGGGAGGAAACTTCAGGGAAGATCTTTATTTTAGATTAAATGTTATTCCAATAAATATACCACCACTCAGAGAGCGAACAAAGGATATATCTCATTTAATTAACCACTTTCTTGTAAAATACTGTCTGAATGTAAAGAAAAGTTTTCTCAGACTACATACTGAGATTGTTGACATATTTTTATCATACTCCTGGCCAGGTAATGTAAGAGAATTGGAAAACATAATTGAGCGACTTGTAGTTCTTCATACTGATGGAGATACAATACTCCCTGAAGAATTACCGCTTGAGTTTTTCGTAAATGATGATGAAAGTATGCAAAAAGAAATAGATGAATTTTCACTTACAAAGGCAAAAGAAGAATTTGAAAAAGATTTAATAGAACTCATATTAAAGCGAGTAGGATGGAGAAAATCTGCTGCTGCTAAGATACTTGGTATTCACAGGAATTGGTT
This sequence comes from uncultured Candidatus Sumerlaeota bacterium, assembly GCA_964651675.1. GTDB lineage: Bacteria > Sumerlaeota > CAZYWQ01 > CAZYWQ01 > CAZYWQ01 > CAZYWQ01. The sequence continues at coordinate 1,229 of CAZYWQ010000220.1, forward strand.
AATTAAATGCTGCAAAAAATATGGAATAAAAGAACCTGAAGTCAACTCGATATTATCACATAAAAATACAGGTTAATTGAAAGTATTTAATTTCAGAATGTACATAATAGACGATAAAAAGAAAGCTTTTACATTAATAGAATTATTGATTGTTGTTGCTATTATTGCCATTCTGGCTGCTATTGCAGTACCAAATTTTTTAGAAGCCCAAACTCGATCCAAAGTTTCACGAGCTTTTGCTGATATGAGATCTATAAAGACAGGTTTAGAAAGTTATTATGTAGATAATAACAACTATATATTAGATGGGAATGATTATGATCCAACTTCTTTAAACGATTTCAACTGCAAAAAGAACTTATCTAAGCTCACCACTCCCATATCCTATCTTACGAGTTTATTTATAGATCCTTTCCATACTTCTAATAAAGGAGACTTGCCTCCTATACTAACCCCACCACCTCCACCATATCCTTATATTTATGTGACTCATTTGGGGTACACAGAACATAAAGGACATCCCCGTAGATATTATCTTTTCTCCTTAGGACCAGATATGGATTATGATAATAAGGTTGATCTACCTTATGATCCTACCAACGGGACAGTTAGTGACGGTGACATTATTGTTTATGGTCCTTAATAATCTAAAAAGTGAACAAAAATTATCAAATAATCATTTCACAACAAATTCCCCCAATTTCAGCATTATACTTTAACTAATATAATTTTTTAATCGCGTTTAAAAAAATCATTCCTTTCAATCTTGTCATTGATCGACTGCAAAATGCACTCAATTGTATGCAACTTTAAGTCTTCACTGAGTGGTATTCATTTATCTAATTCTAATAATATTAATGTTTTACAATTTTCTGTTACATGGGTATGAATATTGCCATTAACCCTATTACTTCTATCATACAAGGTAATAAGTGCAATATTCAAAATTCAACATTGAATTAACAAATCCATTAGATTCCTCAGAAGTAATCTTATTTAATACTCTTGAAGGATCAATGATTAGTCTTCCCTTAGAGAACCTTAATACTCTAGAGGGGAAACTGTCGCAACAGTGCACTAATCTTGGAGATAATGATATCTCGATGCTTTACCAGTTGGGATTTCTTCAGATTGATAACAGAAACTCAAAAGAAAAATTAGGCGAATGGTTTAAAAAAATTCAATGTGATTCAAAAACAATGAGCTTAACGATAACAACGACACTCGCGTGTAATTTTGATTGTCCTTATTGTATTCAGGGCACAAACCATCCTGCAGTAAATATGGATTTAGCCACCTGTGAAGATTTATTAAGGTTTATTGAAAGAGAATATGTCTACAAACCCTTTAAGGAGTTATTCATAACTTACTATGGTGGAGAGCCACTTTTAAACGTTAATGCTATTAAGTTTTTTCAAAGTAAATTATCAAAATTCTGCAATAAGAATAAAATATTATTCAGATCACATCTTATCACAAATGGAACATTAGTAACTAATTTTAAAGATCAATTAACAAAGCTAAAGATAAGTAGCATAAAAGTAACGCTTGATGGCATTCCTGAATATCATAATAAAACCCGTTATTATAAGAATCGTAAACCATCATTCAATGATATAATAGATGCAATACAACAGATTCCTAAAGGTGTTGATGTATATGTAGGAAGTAATTTCTGCGATGATAACTACATAGGAATAAAAGCACTCCCAGAATTTTTATACAACTCAAAGATATATCACAAGATAAAGCAATTCAATAGTAAACCAGTTTTACAACTCAAGGCTATAGAATTATCTCGTTCAGATAGGCTTACTTGTACACTTTTTTCGGATAAAAATTTAAGGTGTTGGGAAGCAATTCATAATAATTGTGATGTCTTTAATTTGCCAACTATAAATTATACTAATAAAAGTCTTTGTTCGTACTATCGTAAGCGGGACATAACAATCTCACCCGATGGGAAAATTTATCCCTGTCCGAGTTTTATGAACTCGGATGATTATTGTATAGGTTCAATATACGATACTCATTCTCTTTTAGAACAATGTCCTGATATACCTTTCGATCCATATTGTTCTAATTGTGCTTACTTTCCTTTATGTGGTGGTGGATGTAGATATGCTTCACAACTATGCTTTGGAAATGTCAAACATTTAAACTGTGAAAAGGAATTTATAAATGTGAGTTTGTCTCGAAGCATCTTAAAAGAACTACTTTCTTCCAAATGAATGATTGGGTTTAGCCAGGGTCGATGTCTGATTAAAACAAATTATACTTACAAAAAAGGAGGTGAGTAATATGAAGATCAAGGTAATAAAAAAGAAATCTCATCGAGCTTCTTCTTGCGATTTGGTTTTATGGTAAATCGTGTATAATTGATTTGACATCCCGAATATTTATTTTTATATTCGGGATGGCTTTTTTTGGTTTAGGTAATAGGTAATATCATGAAAAAGATTACCACTGTAATACTTTTTTTATCTTGTACTATTTGTTTAGTTTGTTATTTTTCTTGTGGAGAAAGGTCATCAATTATAAGAATTGGAATAACTTCTAAACCAGAAAAGTTGATTCCTTACAGAATTTCAAGTTCTGGCGCATATAGACTGCTTTCCATTTTTTATGATGATTTAAGCGAAGTCGGAGATGACAATAAAGTGAAAACATCCCAAATGGTAGCGAACTTTCAGACAAATGAAGACGAAATAATTTTAACCCTAAAAAAAGGTATTCGCTTTCATAAAGGCACCGAAGCAACCGCTGTGGATTTGAAATATAGCTTACAACAAGCTATAGAAGCAAACAAATATAATATCAGAACTTCAACATTTAAGACGATACAAAATATAGAAATATTAGATAGATATAGTGTGAAAATAAAGTTATCAGAATATTATCCCGCGCTTTTACATTACTTTTTATTTGTTGCTCTTGTTCATCCTCCTAATGAAAAGGTTAATGGGACAGGACCTTATATGTTGGAGAAACAAAATTCTACTTCTCTTGTTTTGAAGAGAAATACTCTGTATTTTAAAAATTTACCAAAATGTGACAAAATTACTTGCAACTATTATAGTAATCAACATCAACTATGGCGGGCACTTATTGAAGGAGAGATTGATTTCGCTGATGGATTATTTATTGAGGATTATGAAAATCTTAAAGACAATGATAAATTCCACGGATATACTCATTTAAGTCATTTATATTTTATTATCGCATTTAATTGTAATGATTTACTATTTTCCTCTAAAAAAGTTAGGTTGGCTTTAAACTACGCAATTGATAAAGAAAAAATAGTAGAAAAGAATTTAGGTGGATATGGTGTTGTATGTAGAAGCACAATCTTTCCTGAATCTTGGGCTTATAATGATAATATCTCACCATTAAGATATGATCCAAAAAGGGCAATTCGACTCCTTAGAGAAGAAGGTTGGGAATTGAACACTGAAACAGGTTTGTTACAAAAAGGTGAAAAGATTTTTGAGTTTGTACTGCATTTTGACGAAGAGGATCAATCAAAAGAAGAGATTGCAAATCAGATTGCAGTAGATTTATTTGAGTATGGTATACGAGCTAAACCTATAGCTGTATCGCGAAAAGACTTTGTTGAGAAGGTTTTTATGAACAAGGATTTTCAAGCTGTATTCATACAACTTACTGGTGAATCACCAGATGCAAGTTATAACTTTTGGCACTCAAGTCAGATTGAGAATGGTTTTAATTACTGCTCCTATAGGAATACTAAAGTTGATGAAGCATTATGGTTAGGAAGAATAACACGAGATAGAGACAAAAGAAGAGCTTATTATTTAAAATATCAGGAAGTATTTATTAATGACCCTCCTGGAATACTTTTATATTACAGGCATAATTTCGCCATTGGGAGACGAAATCTAAAAGGTGTTAAGCCTAATATGTTCGGATTTTTTAACAACGTTGAGGATTGGTACTTGGAGAACTGAGATGCTTAGGTGGATCAATAATAGTAAGAAATTTTCTACAAAAGTCGTTGCTCTTCTTGTGTTCTTATCAATTGGAGCGCTTATTGTTTATGGATTCTTTTCTCTATGGATTAACATCACCACTTATAAGCATACACTCAAAGAAGTGAATGAGAATTATACTCAATGGGCTGCAAGAGAAATTTCTTCTTACATTGAAAGTAACTTAGAAACACTTCGTTC
>CAZYWQ010000221.1:0-3992 GCA_964651675.1 uncultured Candidatus Sumerlaeota bacterium
GTAATAACTATATAAACAAAACTTTCAGATTAAGGATTTCTTGAAGATGGAGACAGGTCCTAAAAGAACAAGAAGAAAAAGTCGTTCTGATAGAAGGAAAGAAAGAAGAGACATCAATTTCGGTGACAGAAGAAGTGAAGTCGTTAAAGATGTTGAAATCGAAACTGTTTTGAAGGAAAATTCCGTCGAGATCAAATTCAAAAATCCCATAATTTCCGTAAACAGTTATCAGTTAAGTGAAATCATTGATCCCCTTATGCGTAACAAAGCAATAAAAACTATTATTATCGATGTCAAAGAAGTTCCTTACATTGATAGTGTTGTGCTTGGTGCCTTCCTGGAATACCACAAGAAGTCAAAACTCAAAGGTAAAAAGTTTATTTTGCAAAATCCTCAACGGCTTATCCGTTCACTAATAAAAATGATGCAATTGCACGAAGTTTTAAATATAAAATTTACATCCCCTGACATTGTCTTAAAATAATTTCTATTTACCTTTTCAACATCCTATGATTCTTCTGCCATTTTAATATTATCTTCTCGTCTGATATTATCAATAGAACCACCAACATACATCTGCCTTTCAAACATCTTCATATAATTCGTAAACAATAAATTGTTCTCCCTTGCTTTTTTCAATTCCGAAATATAAGTATTCATCTCGGCATCAATAATATCAGAGTAACTCAGCACAAGAGCCTCAAGTGTTTTGGGTCTTTTAGGCGAACCAAATTCCAGTAATCGATGGTGACTTAATATCATATGCTTCAATAAAATTTTTGTCTCTTCAGGAAAATCTTTTATCTTCCTCAATTTATCCTCAATCATTTCGATCCCAATCGTAATGTGTCCTTCTAATCTTCCAACCATAGTATACTGAATCGAGCGTTTAAAACTAAACTCTTTTATCTTTCCAATATCGTGAAGTATCGCACCAACAATTAAAAGGTCGCGGTTACAATCAGGATAATTCTCTGCGAGACTCAAACAATTTTTTGCGACGCCTAAAGTATGTTCAAGCAAACCATGAATATACGAATGATGCATCTGAGTAGCAGCCGGAGCATTCAGAAAATCATCTAATATTTTTTTATCCTCAAATATTTTATCCACTAACTCGCGTAAATACTTATCTTCTATAATACTAATATATTTTTTAAACTGCTCAAACATCTCATTATAATTATTAGGACTAAGAGGTAAAAAATCCTTAGGTTCAACACTGTCTTCTTTAACCTTTTTAATTAGTCTAATTGTTAACTGTTTATTATCCTGATAGATACCGACATCCCCATTAATATGTACGAAATCATTCTGTTTAATTTTGTCTGCCACATCATCAACACCTTCCCACATAATCGCAGGAATACTACCTGTCCTATCAGCCAATTCCATAGAAAGATAACTTTGACCATTCTTTGTTTGTTTGATAGAAAATGACTTAATAAAAAAGACATCTTTTACCTGAGTGTTTACTTTTAAATTCGACACAAAAAAATTCTTCATCTTTTCTCTCCATTGTAAAAACAAAAATTCTTAAGACATTCCATAGGGCATTTGAAGCAAAAACCATTCTAAGCAATTCAATATCAAGAAACAATAAATTGACAATTGTCAATTCTTAAATATAGAATTCTTGGACGATCCTTTAAATCAATTATGTAATTTACTTAAATAATTGCTTAATTAAGCCGATAAAATTAGCAAATGTATTTATTTTGGTAAGTCTTTTTTTAACCATCCTTTACACAGAGGAACAAAACAATGGAATCGTTTTTCAAAAGGAAGACAGATAAGAAAATGGGAGAAATTCTTCTCTCAAACAAAATCATCAATGAAAAACAATTGGATGCGGGATTAAAGTTGAGTGCTAAAAAGGGAATCCGAATTGGCGAAGCACTGATGGAATTAGGTGCCATAACCGAAGACCACATCCTTTGGGTTCTCGGAACTCAAATGAGCACAGCTTATGTCGAACTCGATGAAGATATGATCGATAGGGAACTGATTAGTCAGTTTCCACTCGAAATCCTCCAGTCGAATGGTTTCTTACCTCTTTATGTTGTTGACAATGAACTTACTATTGTAATGGGAGATCCGACCGATGTTAAAGCCTTAGAAAACATCCAATCCGCCACTGTTGGTAAATCGCTCAAGATTCATCTTGCTCAACCTGACAAAATCAAACGCATCCTTTATGAACAAAAATTCTATACTGTCGAATTAAACATTAACAAAATCAACATAGACGAAGGAGCATTTTACGAAAATTATGAGACACCAGAGGTGAATAAAGCGAGATTTTACGCCTGGTTATTGTGCAAACTTGTTGCTAATCCTAATAGTACACTTCAGTTTTATCCTGATCTGGATGCAATCAAAATTAGACTCATTAATAAAGATGAAATAATAGAATTGACCAATTATTCTGAGAGACTTCACTCGGTAGTTGTTGACATCTTCAAACGCTCAACAAGGTTAAATAATCTTCCATCTTATCAAATCGTTTCAAGCTTGTTTACAGGTTCAAAAGACCAGAAGAATCTCCTGTTCCGAGTCACTTTTATTCCTTCGATAGCAGGTAAAATCATCTCGGTGAAAAAAATCGATGAAATCAATCATACGCAAACCGTTCAACACTACAAAGTTCCAAAGTCTGGGAAAACCGTTATCACAGAGTTACTGAAAATTAAGAAAGGTATTATTATTGTCTCTTCCGATGAAGAACCAAAGACTCTTAATCTTGCTTATAACCTCTTAGAGAAATTCAAAGATAAGAAAAAGGAGATCTACACTATTGAAAGAGAAGTTGGACTAAAGGTAACTGACTACATCCAGATAGATCTGACAAACAATAATATTAGTCTTGCGGATGCAATTGACTCTCTATCTCATTTTTATCCTGATGTACTCTTTATCAATGAAAAAGCTGATGATCCTGCTTTCTATGAAATGATGAAACTTGTAGAAAACGGTTCGATAGTAGTTCTGTCACTCACCGCTTCATCGACTGATAATGCCTTACTAAAACTATTTACAAAATCATTTAACAAAAAAATTATCCTTGATGATATTAGATACATTGTCATCTGCAAAAAGAATAAATTTGAGATTACAAAAGTCGATTCCTCATTCGCAAAAAAGTTTATATAACATAAAACGCTTTTCAGCGATAATATGAACACATCAAAAAAAGGACAAATATGAATATCCAAGAATTACTCGACAAAACACTTGAAATCGGTGCATCCGACTTACATTTACTCGTTGATCTACCACCAATGATGCGGATAAACGGTTCGATGCAGGCTACAAAACTCGAACCTTTCACAAAAGAGAGTATATGGTCAACATTAGAAACCATTTTAACCGAAGGACAAAAAAGACTTCTCGAAGAAGAAAAAGAATTAGACTTTGCTTATCAAATCTCAGACAAAGGAAGGTTCAGAGTAAACATTTTTAACCAGCGAAAAGGATTATCCGCAGCATTCAGAACCATCCCAATAAAAATAAGAACTTTTCAAGAGCTTGGTCTACCAGAAATTCTCGCAAAAGTAACAGAGCGACATCGAGGTCTTATCCTCGTTACTGGTCCCACAGGTTCAGGTAAAACGACTACTCTCGCAACTATGCTTGACCACATCAATAGAACAAGGAGTGACCATATCATTACGATCGAAGAACCGATCGAATATGTTCACGAACCACAGAAGTGTATAATCAATCAGCGAGAGGTAAATGTTCATACAAAATCTTTTGCCAAGGCTCTCAGAGCTGCTTTAAGGGAAGATCCCGATATTATTTTAGTTGGTGAGATGCGAGACTTAGACACCATATCCCTCGCCATAACTGCGGCTGAAACAGGTCACCTTGTCCTGGCAACACTGCATACATCAAGTGCTCCCAAAACCTGCGATAGAATTATCGATGTCTTTCCACCAGAACAACAAAATCAAATCAAAACGATGTTCTCAGAATCGATCGTTGCGATT
>CAZYWQ010000221.1:4002-5399 GCA_964651675.1 uncultured Candidatus Sumerlaeota bacterium
GGACACAAGCTGTCAAAGGTTTAATCAGAGAAGGGAAAACATATCAACTTTCATCCGTTATTCAAACAAGCAAACAACAAGGTATGCAAAGTCTCGACCAAAACCTTAAAGACCTCTTTATGACAGGTGTCATCTCAAAAGAAGAAGCCACAAAAAGATCCAATAATCCAGCTATCTTCGGATAGAAAGACAAGTCGAAAATTTATTTGCTGTTTTTATTATTATCCTTATTAAAGATTTCTCTATCACCACGATTTATGAACTTATAGAATTTTTCTTCATTAAATTGCCCCATATAAAATAATAACGAAAAAAGCATAAAATTAATTACTGCAGTTATTATTATAATGAGAAATAGATAACAATAATAACAATTATTGTTAGTGTTGAAAAAATTGAAAAACATAAAAGTGAAGGGATTAATTAGTATGGGAATTGACAAATTATAACAAAGACACCCACCAAGTGAAACCGCCTCAAATATTTCTTGATAACGCTGTGGATCAGTAAAAAATACTGTGGGTATCTTCCTATATACTTTCCCTTGTGTTTCAATCTTACTTTTTTTTGAAAATAAAAATATTTTACCGAAACGAGGAAACCAAGTAACTCTTATAGTTTCCAAGATTATTCCTAACGCAAGAATAATAACAATTAATAGAAAAAAATATAGGTATATACTATCATTGCTTAACTTAACAAATATACCCAAAATATCAACATTATTTTTTGTAAATAAAAATACCAATTGATATAAATCCAATAATAAAACAAGACCAGGAATTAAATAAATAGAAAAATTTCTAAGAGTTAAAACACCTAGAGAGGGAATCCCTAGCGTATTGTCATTGCTCATAATGCATGCCCCCTTAATTTACCTAACATTGAAAAGATAATTATTATAATAAAAAATACAAACTTTTTTGCAAGTAAAATAGTAAGTCTTATCTTAGATACTTTTAATCTAAGATAAAAACAAAAGCTTGCAAAATATGATAGGGATGGGACATTGTCCTGTCATAAAAGGGCTGAAAGCCCGATATATTTTAGCCCTGGGTATAAATGAAAAAACCCTTGTGGATTTTTCCTTCGCCCTTACAGGGCTTCTATACCTCTGTACTTTCCAATATACCTATGGCTAAAGTCATAGGCTATAATCCTTCGTCCTTACAGGACTGAAAGCCCGATATATTTTAGCCCAGGGCATAGACCTGGATAAATGTGAAATGAATTTTTATCAATTTTATTTTGTTTTGTAGGAAGTAGTGGTTACCATTCCCTACAGGATACGAGATTAAAAGTTTATATTGCTTTTCTTTCGCCCTTTCCGGGCTTTCACATCCCAGCGTTCCCCAAGAATCCTGAAGGGATTCTGTATATTTAGCCCAGCGTAAACA
>CAZYWQ010000222.1:0-5390 GCA_964651675.1 uncultured Candidatus Sumerlaeota bacterium
GATGAATATAGCAAATATATCAATCAGTTTCCGAACGGTGAATATATCGAACAGGCAATGATTAATCTATCAAAATGTCTGATTATTAATGGAGAATTTGCAGATGCCTTAAGCCTATTACAACAAATTCAGGATCGATTCAAAAACAGAGCAAATGACCCTTCCATACTGGATGCCATTGGAGAATGCTATCTCGGCATAGGAAATTATGAAGCGACTTATACAGCTTACAAAGACCTTATAGCGCAATTTCCTAATTATGAGTTACTCTCGAAAGTTTATCTAAATTTCGCCTTATCTCTTGAAGAACTGAATAAAAAAGATGAAGCAGAAAAATATTATAACGAACTAATAAAAAGTTTCCCAAAGAGTCGTGAAGCACTTCTGGCTCAATATAGACTTAATGATTTAAAAAAAGGTAAATTGTAATCCCTGGATTAGTAAAATATCTAAAAATACATTCGAGCAAATTGTGAACTATGTCTGATAATGTAACACCAATGGTCAAACAATATACTCAAATCAAACAGCAACACCCGGACCATATCCTTTTTTTCAGACTTGGCGATTTCTATGAGATGTTTAATGAAGATGCAAAAATCGCATCAAAAATCCTCGACATTGCACTAACAAAAAAAAGAGTCGGAAAAAATAAATCACTTCCTCTTGCGGGAATACCCTATCATAGCGTCGAGAACTATCTCGCAAAGCTAATCAAAGCCGGATACAAAGTCGCAATCTGCGAACAGGTGGAAGATCCTAAACTGGCAAAGGTTGTTGTCAAAAGAGAAGTCGTTAGAGTCATCTCACCAGGTACAGTTGTCGAATCGAACATCTTAGAAGAAAAATCGAATAACTTTCTTGTTTCGATTTATCGGGAAAAAAGTAACTGGGGACTTGCATTGCTGGAATTTTCAACTGGTTCCTTTTTTGTAACGGAATTTGATTCTCTCTCATCCACAAAAGACATGCTAAATGAACTTTTTAGAATAGGACCTGTAGAACTGCTTCTCCCCGAAGAAATAAAAACCAATTATGAATTGATCAAAAAAATCAAATCTAATCTAAACACTTTTATTACCTATAGAGAGGATTATTCATTTGATATTACTGAAGGACAGGAAATTCTTAAAAAGCATTTAGGAGTGAAATCCCTATCAGGATTCGGTTGTGAATCGCTCTCATCCGCTATCGGAGCTGCTGCATCCATCATTTTATATGTTAACGAAACTCAAAAAACTCTTCTGAATCACATAAATCGCATCAACTATTACTCCACCGATGATTTTATGATTCTCGATCACACAACACAAAAAAGCCTTGAACTTATTAATCCTATACATTCAGAAAACAAAGAAGCAACTCTACTTTCCGTTATCGATTATACAATCACACCAATGGGTGCAAGACTTCTCAAAAACTGGATTCTACAACCCTTGATTAAAAAAGAGCAAATCGAAAATCGACTGGATGCCGTTGAAGAACTCATCAAAAATGTCTCCATAAAAATTGATGTATTAAAAGGACTAAAAGGAATCAAGGACCTTGAGCGGATAATAGCAAGAATCAATTGTAATCGAGCTAATGCACGAGATTTAATCGCATTAAAAACATCCTTAGAAAGAATCCCGTACATACTAAAAGCACTACAACAATCAAACAATCCTTATCTAAAAGAATTCGCCGATAATTGTCCAGACCTAACGGAAGTCGTAAATCTGATTAATGAAAGTATCGAAGAAGAGCCTCCAATCTCAATCAAAGACGGAAATATGATTAAGCGCGGATTCAATCCTGAACTTGATGAACTCAAAACCATTACAACTGACAACAAAAGTTGGATAGCAAGACTCCGAGAACAGGAAATAAAGCGAACTGGCATCCCATCGCTCAAAATAGGTTTTAATAAAGTCTTCGGTTACTATATCGAAATCACAAATCCTCATAAAAATCTTGTTCCTTCGGATTATATCAGGAAACAGACCTTAACCAACGCTGAAAGATATGTCACTCCTGAGCTTAAAGAAAAAGAAGAAATAATATTGAATGCTGATGAAAAAATTTGTGACCTTGAATTCAACCTCTTTCATGAGATTTGCAAAAAAATTATCGAATTCACCAAAGAAATTCAAAAAGCAAGTCGCATCATTTCAATAATAGATTGCCTCCATTCTTTTGCGGATACATCCATTAAAAATAATTATTCAAAACCTGTCATAAACAATGATGGTATAATAAAAATCAAAGATGGTAGGCATCCAGTCCTCGAAACAATCGAACTTGATGGGAATTTCGTTCCTAACGATGCATATCTGGACAACAACTCACATCAAATCATAATCATTACAGGACCAAATATGGCTGGCAAATCAACCTACATCCGACAGGTTGCATTAATCACACTTTTAGCACACATAGGTTGTTTTGTCCCAGCTTCTGAAGCCTCAATCGCAACCGTAGACAGGATATTCACAAGAGTCGGTGCAATGGACTATTTAACAAAAGGTCAAAGTACCTTCCTTGTTGAAATGAATGAAACGGCAAACATCCTCAACAATGCAACAAACAAAAGCCTTGTTATCCTCGATGAAATTGGACGAGGAACAAGCACCTATGATGGAGTCAGCATCGCCTGGAGTGTTATCGAGTATTTGCACAACTCGACAAAATGCCAACCAAAAACTCTATTCGCAACCCATTATCACGAATTAGTCGAACTCGAAAATTCACTTGATCGAGTCAAAAATTTTCACACCGAAGTTATCGAAAAAGAAGATGAAATCACATTTTTATACAAGATTCTACCCGGAGGTACCGACCATTCTTACGGAATCTATGCAGCAAAATTAGCTGGTATCCCATCATCAGCAATCGAACGCGCAAAAGAAATTTTATTCGAACTTGAATGCGGAAATTCACCAGTTCAAAAAAACAGTAGCCAAAATAAAAATATGAAAAACAAAAAAGATAAGCAGTTCCAACTGACCTTTTTCTCAGGACTTCCAAATCCCATCGTTGAAAAACTGAAAAATGTTGATATAAATTCTATTTCACCAATTGATGCACTAAATCTCCTCAACGAACTCATTAAAGAAAGTAAAAAATCTTAATTTTATCTTGCTTACGCCAATATAATCTTATATTGACAATTATTACTTACATTTGATTTGATATAATTCCTCAAAATATAGTCATTTCAAAACAAGTTTTAAAATGTTACTAAATCAAACAAAATACCTTTTACTCATCCTTAGTATTATACTGCTCATAATTCCTGTATACTCATTAGAGACCCTAACTCAAGAAGATGAAAATTGGATAGAAGATACACTAAACAAATTAACCATCGAAGAAAAAGTAGGACAGATGTTTCAATCCTGGTTATCAGGTAGGTACAGAAACATCTACTCGGAAGATTATGAGGAAATCATTCAACAAATAAAAAAATATCATCTGGGTAGTTATATAGTATCACATTCCGACCCAATAACACTTGCTTATATGCTTAACAATTTCCAGGCTGAAAGCAAAATACCCTTGCTCATAGCAGCTGATTTCGAAACCGGTATAGGTTCGGTTGTCAATGGTGCAACTTATCTTCCAACGAATATGCTTGTCGGAGCCACATTCAATCCTGAGTACGCCTACAAATGTGGTGAGATAACTGCCATTGAAGGAAGAGCCGTAGGAGTTCACTTGACTTATGCTCCTGTTGCAGATATCAACAACAATCCGCGAAATCCAATCATCAATATTCGTTCCTATGGCGAAGACAAAGAATTAGTTATAAAAATGGTAGAGCAATATATTAAAGGTTGTCAGAACAATAATATGGCAGCAACTGCCAAACATTTCCCTGGACATGGTAATACAAGTAAAGATTCGCATATTACAATGCCAATAATCAATGATTCAAAAGAGCATCTATTGAATTTCGAACTTCAACCCTTTATCAAAGCAATCGACACAGGTGTCGAAACGATTATGACCACTCACATATACATTCCCTCATTAGAAAGTGAAGAAAATATTCCCGCAACACTCTCCAAAAATATTCTCACAGACCTATTACGAAATGAACTTCACTTTAAAAACCTCATAGTTACTGATGCGATGAATATGCATGCCATTTCGAAAATCTTCACACCAGATGATGCGGCAATTCGAGCTGTCAAGGCAGGTGTCGACATAGTCATTGCATCTCCAGATATTGACATCGCTTACAATGCAGTCATTGACACTGTCAAAAAAGAAGAGATTCCTATCTCACGAATCGATGAATCCGTAAGACGCGTATTACGCTTAAAAGCAAGACTGGGTCTCAATGACAACAAGTTTGTTGACATAGAGCAAGTAAACAAAATAGTTGGACATCCTGATTTTTCCAAAATATCGAATCAAATTACATCTGATGGAATTACTCTTGTCAGAAATGAACAAAATATCATTCCCATAAATCCGCAAGAAACAAAATCAGTCTTGAATTTAGTTGTTTACGATTTCTCAAGGTGGGACACCCGACTTGAAAAACAGCTGGAAGATGAAATCAAAGAAAATTGTGAGGATGCGGAAGTTGAAACTGTCGGATTGAAAACAGATTTCTCAAAAAAAGATGCTCGTAAAATTCTCAAATTAGCAAAAAAGAGTGATTGTACAATCGTCAGCGTATTTATCAGAATAAGTGCATTCAAAGGGAGTATCGACCTCAGCGAAGAACAAATATCATTACTTAACAAAATTTTCAAATACAAAAAACCTGTTGTAGTTACCGTTTATGGCAGTCCATACCTTTTATCATTTATACCAAAAACACCAACTTATATACTAACATATGATTATCGCAGAGAAACCATAACAGCCACCATTAAAGCCATATTCGGAAATGCGATTTTCAAAGGCAAACTACCAATCACAATGCCAGATATGTATCCAATTGGATATGGAATAGAGACAAAAATAAATAAATGAGGGCAAAATTATGGGACTTGCAGCAATCGATTATGTCATACTTGCAGTATTTTTCATCGGTATAACAACCTTTGGTGCATTAGTCGGTGGAAAACAAAAATCGACGAGAGATTATTTTCTTGGAAACAGAGAATTACCCTGGTGGGCATTAGCCGCATCAATCGTTGCTGGTGAAACATCCGCTTTGACCATACTTGGTGCGCCAGTTGTCGCCTATTCCAACAACCACCTCGGATTCCTTCAGCTTTGTCTCGGATATATACTTGCACGCATAATCGTTGCAAGAGTATTTCTACCCGCCTATTTCAAAGGCGAACTCTACACAGCTTATGAATTCCTAAAAGTCCGATTCGGAACAAAACTCCAAAAGACAACCTCAACAGTCTTTATAATAACCAGACTATTAGCAGATGGAGTACGGC
>CAZYWQ010000223.1:0-5377 GCA_964651675.1 uncultured Candidatus Sumerlaeota bacterium
CTCTTTTATCGCATCTTCATACTCTTCCAATTTATATAAAAGCATACCGTATTTATACCGAAAATCAGGATTTTTATCATCCAGAACAACGAGCTTAGATGCAATATCCTTAGCTTTATCCAACTCACCCGTTTTCTCATAAGCATTGGATAACTCCTGATAGAATCTTGCAGACAAAGGACTCAGAACAAGAAGTTTTTCCAACTGATCAATTGCCTTTTCAAATTCTCCTCGCTCTAAATAAAACCTTGAAAGAGTATCGCGAACTGCAATGTCATTTTTATCAACTTCTATTCCTTCCAAATATGCATTCTCCGCCTCATCATAGCGTCCTAACGCCTTGTAGCAGGTGGCAAGACTTATAAACGCCCAGACAGAATCTTTATTTTCATCAGTAAACCGTTTTAAATATTTAAGCGCATTATTATAATCTTTTAGATTTAAATAACAAACTCCTATCCCCTGAAAAACCCACGGATTATAATAGGTTGTCTTCTCCATTATTTCCTCGACCTTTTTATAAACCTCCAATGCCTTTTCATACTGCTCATTTTGAAAATAAGTCTTGGCTTCTGTGAGGAAATTCTCCGCTGAGGTCTCATCCAGATATGATAAAATTGTCCCTCGACTAATCCTTAGAAAAACTAAAAATCCAACAAATAATACTACAATTAGTCCCCAGATTATAAATATCTTTTTACTATCAGATATTGTCTTTAACTTTTCCATTCTTTCCCCTGTCTAACAAAATCTACTCCAATAATATTTATCTTAATTGATAAAAAGACACTCATAGTTCATTTCAAAAAAAATCAACTTTAGCAATAAATAAATTACTTTTCTCAAAAATCCTGAACAAGTCATAGATTATCAATTATTTTCTTCGCATATCGCTTACATTTTTTAATCACACCATCTTCATTCATTCCTTTCACAATTCCTCTCTCCATAATTATCTTCCCATCAATTATAACGGTTTCAACATTAGTCGCATTTGTCGAATAAACAATACTCGAATAGATATTATCAAAAGAAAACGGAGTGGAATGTACCTTATCAATATCGAGGACTATAACATCTGCTTTTTTCCCGACTTCGATGCTTCCTATTTCATCACTCATACCAAGTGCCTTAGCTCCATTAATCGTCGCCATCTCAATTATTTTCATACCAGGCATTGCCTTTGGACCATATATAGGCTTCTGAATCAATCCCGATAACCTCATCTCAATAAACATACTCAGATTATTATTGCAAGGAACACCATCAGCTCCAAAACCAACATTTATCTTTCGCCGTAACATCTCGGGAATATTCGCAATTCCTGAGCCAAGCTTCAGGTTTGCTGATGGACAATGTGCAACATTCGTCTTTGTTTTCTTTAAAACATCGAATTCTTCCTTATCAAGCCATATACAGTGAGCCAATACAAGATTTTTCCCTGTAAGTCCTAATTTATCGAAATACTCAAGATTTCTATATCCAGTTTTTTTTCTCACAAATTCCAATTCTTTTTTATTCTCGGATGAATGCGAATGAATAATCAAACCATTCTCATCTGCAAAACACTTTACCTCCTTTAATAAAGCCTCTGAACAGGACAAGACAAATCTTGGCGCAAAGGCATATTTGATTCTTCCATTCTTTTTATTATGCCATTTTCTGTATAAATCAATACTCTCATCGATCGACTTCTTAGTAGTATCCTGAAGCCTTCTCGGGATATTCCTATCTTTTACATCCATCATCACCTTACCAACAAATGCCCGCAATCCAGATTCTTTTATCGCTTCGAATATAACATCCGTATGATGGACAGTTCCCATATCCAAAATCGTTGTTGTACCACCTTTGATTAATTCCAAACAACCTAACATCGCAGAATAATAGAGTGAATCATGCGTATGAGCGGCTTCAGAGGGCCAAATCTTCTCCTGCAACCAATCCAAAAGCTCTACATCCTCAGCAATATTCCTGAATAAAGTCTGACAAAGATGCGTATGAATCTGAATAAATCCCGGTAAAACAATCTTATTCGATCCATCGATTATCTTTCTTGCGATCCTTTTTAACCTCCCAATTTTACTAATGCGACCATTCTCAATTAATATATCATTTTTGACCACATCCCGATTAGAATTCATTGTCACGACTGTTGCATTTTTAATCAATATACTCATTCTGCTCTCTTTTCACTCCTTATTTCATAGGCAATCCAATCATTCAGCACCTTTGATTGAACAATTTTAAATCTCTTTCTCTTTAAAAATTTTTCTACTTCTTCCTTTTTACTTGTGTGAATACCCGACAATATAATCCTTCCAATGTCCCTTTTTAAATAATTATGAACCTGTGGTAAAAATGAGAAAAATTTGTCAGGTAACATATTACAAAGGACTAAATCAAAACGCTTACCTTTTCTAAGAAAAAATTTTTTGTTCAAAGCATCCAATGTGCCACAAAAAACAAGAATTTTTTTCTTCAGGATTTTATTCAACTTCACATTTTCGACACAACTTCTCACTGCTTCTCTATCTATATCAAAAGCTACTACCCTCTCAGCACCGAATCTTACTGATGTTATTGCTAATATGCCACTTCCCGTACCAATATCAAGGACATTTTTAAAGCGTCCCTTTTTCTCAAGGATAAAATATAAACAAAGCTGTGTCGACTCATGCCTACCTGTTCCAAACGCCATCTGCGGTTTTATAATTATGTCCCTCTGCTCTTTTACCTTAAGCCAGGGTGGTACAATTCTCAGTTCCCTGTTTATCTCGAATGGTTGGAAATATTTCCTGAAAAAAGTTGCCCAATCCTTCTCCTTCAAATAACCAATTTGATAGACTGCTTCAAGATTAATCATAATAAGAAATTTCTTAAGCGACCTCTCAAGCTTTTTTATATCGATATTCTCTTCAAAATAAGCTGTTAAAACACTATCAGCCTTAGTTTCCTTGAGAACTGTTCCGATACATCCCTCATCATCTAACCACAAGCAAAACTTCTCCTGCAATTTCAACGGAATATCTATATGCAACTCAATCCATTTCTTATTATCATTCATCATCATTTCACTTTTCCCATCCTTGAAGGGGGCCAATAAATCGTTTTTACTTTACCAATTATTAAATCCTCGGAAACGGATCCAAACTCCATACTATCAAAACTCCTATTCCGATTATCTCCCAAAACAAAATAATTACCTTCTTCTAACTTCAATTTCCCTGTATGCTTATAGAAGATTCGTTCATCCCTATTCAGATAATGCCCGACTTCCGTAACACCATTTATTAAGACATAATTTCGCCTAACTTCAATCAAATCACCCGGAAGTCCGATAACTCTCTTCGTAATTTCCTCATCAGGATTAGTCGGATCGGACAATACGATAACATCACCTCTTTCAGGCGTATATAACTCATAAGTATCAACACAAACAAAGTCGCCAACTCTCAATGTTGGATACATTGAATCAGATATGATTCTGTAAAATCTCAATTGTGTCTTAATTACAACGATAATCCCAACCAGTACCAATAGGATTACGATAGCTACAACTCGTCTTGTTCTTGATATTTTCATAATATTACCATAAATAATTAAATTAGATAAATTCTATAAACATTATTAAAAAATAAACAATATAAATCTTGGGGTATTGGAATTTCTATTACATAAAAAGCGTCATTAAATATTTCTTGCCTCAAGGATTTAGATATGTTACCAAAGCCATTTAATTTGAGTTTTATGAACCTCAAAAAGCATTATTACAACGACCAAAATACCACCCAGAAAAGAGGTAAAAGTGACGATACCCAAAGAAATGAAGAGTGAATGGGATATTATCAAACAGGGAACGGAAGAAATAGTCCCTGAAGAAGAGCTTATTGCGATGCTCAAACAATCGTATAAAGAAAAGAAACCCTTACGCATAAAATTAGGCATAGATCCTTCTTCACCGGACATTCATCTCGGTCACACTATTCCCATCAGAAAGCTCGAACAGTTCCAAAAATTAGGGCATCAGGTCGTTCTGATAATCGGTGGTTTCACAGCAAGAATAGGCGATCCAACAGGACTTTCAGCAACAAGAAAACAATTAACTAAAGAACAAGTTCAACAAAATGCTAAAACATATTTAGAACAAGTCTTTAAAATCCTCGATAGAGAAAAGACGGAAGTAGTCGATAATGCGGACTGGTTTGAAAAGATGACATTCCAGGAATTAATCAGTAATCTTGCCTCGAAATATACTGTCGCAAGAATGCTGGAACGCGATGATTTCCTCAACAGATATAAAAATGGCAAACCGATATTCATACACGAATTTCTCTATGCACTTGCTCAGGGTTACGACTCCGTTATGGTCAAATCGGATGTGGAAATTGGCGGAACTGACCAGAAATTCAACTGTCTTGTCGCACGAGAAATACAAAGAGAATATAGTATGAAACCGCAGGTTGTCATCACTCTTCCATTGCTCGAAGGAACTGATGGTGTAAAAAAGATGAGTAAAAGTCTGGGAAATTACATCGGCATCTCCGAAAGTCCCGCTGAAATATATGGCAAAACAATGAGCATCTCAGACGATTTGATGTATAAATACTTTCTTCTCGCTCTCAGTTACAATGAAAAGACAATTAATGAACTGAAAAATAAAGTTAAATCGGAAGAATTACATCCTCGTGATTTAAAGGCTCGACTTGCTTTCGAACTTGTCTCTTTATATCACTCCAAGCAAGATGCTAAAAAGGCTGAAGAAGAATTCATTCGAGTCTTTCGCGAAAAGGCACTACCCCAAGAACAAAAGGAAGTCAACATCGACATTGACGAGGATAATATTCCCATCATAAAACTATTGACGAGTCTTGACAAAGTAAGTTCCAATAGTGAAGCAAGGAGACTTATTAAAGGTGGAGGAATCTACATCAACAACGACAGAATCGATGATATAAATTTGTCTTTACCCACAGGTGAATATCTTGTCAAAGTGGGTAAAAGAAATTTTTATAAGGTTAGCGTGAAAGGTAGGTAATTATTTATGTTACGACAAATGCGTAATGAAAAAGTGATGAAAAGAGTAATGTGGGCTCTGATCATACTTGTTGGCATACCATTTTTAGTATTTTATGGTTGGTCATCAAGCAGAAGATCTCGGAATTGGGGTCAGGGAAACAATCTTACTCTTGCTAAAATAAATCAAATCCCTATCACTCTTATGGATTATCAAATGAAAAGGCAACAGATGGCAAATCGCATTCGTATGTCTCTTCAACAACAGATTGGAGATAACGAAGAGTTTATCCGTAAACGAATAAATGAAATGGTGACACCTTACAATATTCTCAACACACTCATCCAGGAAGAACTACTC
>CAZYWQ010000224.1:0-5333 GCA_964651675.1 uncultured Candidatus Sumerlaeota bacterium
GAGTACAATAGTAGCCTTCTAAAATTCTTATCCCTTAAAGGTGTTTTGATTAATTCTTTAAAATCCATTTTTGTATCGGGTTTTTTCTCGGCAGAATCTGGAATGGATGACAATGGGATGAATGAGGTTAAACCAAATACTGCTCCTAATCCGAAAATTATTAATAGTCCGTAGTATTCATTGTCCGGAGCATAGCTTTTCCATAAATCAATGAACTTCGCCCCTATCAATGTGCTTAACATTATTGCCAGACTGCACCATCTGTTTCTTCTGGCGAAATATCTACCTCGTATTTCTAAAGGAACTAAATCTCTCATCCACGATAACCAGGGAAGTCCTGAAATCGAAGTGAAAAACGATGACATTGCAACAAGAATTATAAATATCCATAGTGTTAGGAAAGAAGTTTTAAGAATTAATCCTGGGATGAGAATTATTAAGAACCATATCATTCGGCTTATGAAAACTGTGACTATAACGAGTTCTTTTCTTTTTATATTATACTGTAAAAGATATGCTGAGAATATCTGGAAGACATTGGCAAGCATCGGTAAAGCGGCAAGGATTCCTATTTCTATGTTTGTAGCGCCGAGATAAAGAGCAAAACCGATGAGGAATATCCCACTCGTTAATGCAATCATTATGTTGGCGAGAACGCCATTATATATCGAGAGAGTAAGTCCCCTTTTTGTTGGTTCACTGATCTTACTGGTTTGCATTTGTAATCAACTGTGGTTTATATTTATTTTTTCATATTTTTCAGTAAGTGAAATTTTCCAATCTGTTCAAGATTGATAATGCCTACGAGTTTGTCGTTTTCCATTACGAGGATGATCGGAATGTTCCCTTCCATAAAATGTTTTAATAATACACTCATTGGCATATCGGGATGAATCGTTACATATTCTTTGTCAACGACTTCTTCTATCGGAGTATCTATCGGATTTTCTTGAATCGCTTTGAATAATTTTTGTTTTGTTAATATTCCAATCACTTTATCTCCGTCCAAAATGGGGAAATTATCTTGAAAAGTGTGAATGATTTTATCAATTGCATCGCCGAGACATTGATTCGGTCTTAATACGGTGAAATTTGTTAACATTGCGTTTCTAACCGGGATGCCTTGAATGGAAGCACGGATTTCTGCCATCTTCTCTTCTGATGAGGCTCCTAAATAGATGAAAAATCCGATCAGAATGAGCCACCAGTTGTAAAATATGCCGAAGAATATAAAGAATATTGCGAAAAGTTGTCCAATACTTACTGCTATTTTAGTTGCTTTAAGATGATTCATAAATAAAGCTAATACTCCGCGTAATACTCTTCCTCCATCCATTGGAAACGCAGGGAATATATTGAATATTCCTAATACAAGGTTGATAGTAAATAGAGTCATCAGTATATTTTTGCTGAATATGTCGATTTCAATTTTGGATTTGCCGTATACTAATATCGATAGAATAAGAAAGATTGCAGACAAAGTTAGACTAAGAAGAGGTCCTGCAATAGCTATAAGAATTTCTTCTTTTGGATCTTCAGGCATTTCTTCGATTTGAGCAACTCCTCCAATCGGTAATAAAATGATGTCTCTGACATTTATTCCGAAATGTTTTGCAACGAGACTATGACTGACTTCGTGAAGTACTACGCATAAAAAAATGAGGACTATGATAAACATTCCGTAGAGAAAGCTTATGTCAGCTCCTGCATGGCTTATCATTATACTCATAAATAGAAGAAGAAAGATAAAGGTTATATGTACCTTAATCGGGATTCCAAATAGTTTTCCAATCGGATAAGCATTTTTCATATTTTTATTACCTTAATTTTTATGTTTCATTCTATCAACAGTATAAATTGAGTGTTCAATAAAAATAATTGATAATTTGATTACTTTTTTATGAGTTTCTTTTTATATAAGTTTCTGCAGAATCCTCCAAGTAAGCCCAGATAGACGATAAGAGAGACTATGGAAATCCATTTCCCTATCCGAAAAGCTAATGGTAAATACTCAACTCGGATATGATGGTTTCCTTTCATAAGAGGAATAGCCATCAGAGTATAGTTAGCTGGCATTATTTTATATTCTTTCTGTATACTTCCCACCAATGCCTTTGCGTGCCATCCTTTGGAATATGTGTCTGTTATCAATAGAATTGCAGGATTTAAGAGATTGGCATCTATGGTTAAGTGATCTGTTGAAGAATCGAGGATTTTTACTGTTCCTTTTTCTTTAGCTTTAATAGGTTGATAATCAGGCTGAGATTCGAGGATGACTGTTTCTGCAGGATTAAATTTTGGATTTGCCATTGTAGCGAGAATCTTATTCCGTTCTTGGATAACTAACCAATCTTGAATTAATTCAAGATGTTTCATAGTTTCTATGCTTTCAAAAAGGTACAATCCTTTGCCTTTTCTAAAAAAGAAATAACGGCAACGAAGCATCTTATATACTGGATGCATTATTGTAATATCTACATAGGGAGAAGCTTCGTCTGGATTTTGATCTTGTGTATAGGCTATGAACTCTGCATAGCGTTTAAGAACTCCAGGATCGTGTCCCCAGATATTCCTCATTTTCAAAGACATTGGGAAGTTTGGGAATTTCAAGTATGAAATTCGATAGTCGCCGGGATTTTCTTTTGCAAGTTTTTCCATCACAGGAATGCGTAATTGATTCATATTAAAAGTGGTTAATGAAGATCTCCCGAATATAAAGAGTTCAATTATAGCTAAAAGTCCAATCGCATAGATGCTCTTAATAGAAAATTTTCTGAGAAATAAAAATAACGAAAGCAATGAAAATGTGGCAGCGGATATTAATAGACTTTTTGATGCTAATAAACCTGATTTTTTAATAAAATCAAGATCCTGATAAGTTTCGAAAGCACGATAAGATTGGTGTGTGTTAGCTACTAAGTTTGTAACATTTTTCCATAAAATTGGGGAAGTTGCTCTAATAGAAAATGTTGTGAGAAGAGCTGCAAAGCATAGTATGATGGCAACAATAAGGGTGGTGATAAATATTTTGCGTGGAACATTTTTATTTTTGATTAAATAATCAAGACCAATACCCGCAAGCATAATGGTAAAAAGAGAAATATGAAATATAAATTTTGATATTCCGCGAAATTTGTTAAATCCGGGGATTATAAGGACAAATATTTTATATAATGGTGTATAAGCTCCGAATGCGAATAAAAAAAGGATTAGGACCATAGATATGGAGTAACATCGTATACTTTTTTTGCCATAGATAGAACCGATTATTGCGAGAACAAATCCTGTTACACTTATGAAGATTATTATTTCCCATAGATACCAGCGACCCCAGTATGGAACACTCTTCATATTACCAAAAAAATAAGGAGCAATGAAAGTAATTAGATTTTCTGGTGGGAAAGAAAACATCGAAGATACTTGAGCAGATAGTCCTGTACTTCTAATGCTTTCATTGGCAGCTTCAATTCCTGTAAATAGTTGAACTGCACTTAAGGCAAATGCTCCCAAAGACATAGTAATTAATCCCAATAGGATGAATTTTTTTTGTTTTGCTTTGAATATGCGAAGTCCTGAATAGATTGCCGCTGCTATAGCTGTATAATAGACATACTGGGGATGACCTGCTAATATTTGCATAGTAATGCTAAAAATTCCGAGAAGAATCCAGCCTAATGAAGGTTTTTCGTATAATCCATCTATTGCTAAGAAGAGAAGAGGGATCCAGATCATAGTGCATAGATTTGGTAAATGTCCGGGATAGATATGCATAAAATGAGCACCACAAAACATCAGGATTACAGAGGAAATAAATGAGGCAAATGGATGTAACTTACGATGATTTGTCCATAGATACATAAATACGCCAGCAAGAAAAATATGGAGAGCAATACTATAATTAATTGCCTTTATGATGGGCAAAATAAGATAGAGAAAGTTTAGTGGGTATAATAAGGCGGATTGAAATCCTCCCAAAAATGGCATACCCGAAAAGATGTATGGATTCCATAAGGCAAGATTTCCTTTTCGTAATTCATCGAATCCAAAACTTCTCCAATAAATGAATTGGCTGTAGATGTCAGTTCCGTCTTTTGAAAGGACAATTTCTTTGGAGGTGAATAAGACATCTGCAAACATTGCTAAGGTTAAGCAAAATAGAATGATTATTACAGTTAAGTGTTGGTAACGGCACATTATGTTTGTTAATTTGTTTTTCATTCTTAATAATTTAATAGTCTTATTATTAAATTTTGAAACGCTAACATAATATAGATTATCATTATAGTTAGTTGTAAAGAGTTTTAATAGAAATTATGTTATAAAAGACTCTTTTTTGTTATTTCGATTCTGAGAAAAAAAAACAGTAGCAGAAATTAATAAAAAACATTTGATTTTTAAAAGTTTTTCTTGTTAATATATAAAGCTTGAATAGAACGATGGAGAAGATATGTCTACTGAGGGTAAAATACTTTTTATAGAAAAGGACAGAGAGTTAGCTGCGGAGATTCATTCCAATCTTCGTCTGGATGGTTTTTTGGTCGATACAGCCTTTACTGCAAAAGAAGGCTTCAACAAGATTCGTCGGTCTCATTTTGATCTTATAATAATGAATACTTACTATCCAAGTGAAGAGATTTCCTGTAACGCCATACTTAAACTGATTAGTCAGCAATATTATAAAGTTCCCATTATTTTGACCTGTGAGGATGTTTCGTCTATTCCATCATCACATAGTATCCCGTGTCATATTTTTTCTTTCTTTAGAAAACCGATTAATTATAAGTTGCTGAAATCTACGATAATAAGGGCACTTGAGCAGTCTGCCGGTAATAAATTTAAAGAAGATTTACTCGCAATGTTTTCTCACGATGTTAAAACTCCCCTGACATCGATCATAGGATATTCTTCGATATTGATGTCTGGTAAATGTGGAGAGTTTACTCAACAGACTTATGAATATATTACAAAAATTGCAAGCAAGGGTCGGAAAATCTTATTATTGACCGAAGACTTTTTAACTTCTTGTAATATTGATGCAGACCAAATAATACTTCATAAATCACCAACTCAACTGAACACAGTTATTGAAGATGTTTTATCCGATTTGGACATTTTGATAAGTGAGAAAAACCTGACGATTAGTTTTACTCCGGGAGAATTGAGTCCTATAAGTGTCGATGAAATTGAAATAGAGCGTGTTTTTACAAATCTCATTTACAATGCAATTAAATTTGCCAATAAAGGTGGAAGAATTATTATCTCTACTGCTACAATTCAGCCCACAAAAAAAGAAGACTCATCGAAAGTTGCAATTTCCGTCTCAAATACAGGTC
>CAZYWQ010000225.1:0-5314 GCA_964651675.1 uncultured Candidatus Sumerlaeota bacterium
GTGGTATTCATCAGATGGAGTAAACTGGATTAAAACGACAAGTGATGCAGATTTCGGTACTCGTTTTGAATTAACAAGTGTCGTTTATGATAACAAAATGTGGGTTATTGGTGGAAACCATTCAGGCAGTTACTTAAACGATGTTTGGTATTCAACTGATGGGGTTAATTGGACTCAGGTCACAGACAATGCGGCTTTTCTACCCCGTCGTAATCATACAAGTGTAGTTTACAATGACAAAATGTGGGTAATTGGGGGGCTAACTTCCTATTTGGATTATTCCCTGCTTAACGATGCCTGGTATTCAACCGATGGTATAATATGGACTTGTGCCACAGATAATGCTGATTTTCGACCTCGTTCGACTCACACAAGTATAGTTTATAGTGACAGGATGTGGGTTATTGGTGGTGACGGAAACGATGTTTGGTATTCACCTGCACCTACAAATGTAGATAAATCAATGTTTAAATTATTTGAATAGAAATGACAATTGCTACTAAATGTTATTATCTATTGCTCTGCAAGAAACAATCTGTAGTACAACTTTGTAGACATAGAAAGGATTCTATCTATTACGAACGCCTCTTCGGGCAGTTGGCTTCTTTTGAATTTTTTCCACAGGTCTGTCAATTTTGTCTGGCTTTTGAATGTCGGGTTTAAGCGGCTCTTTAGTATCTTTGTCAGAAGGCTTTTGAATATCAGGTTTAATCGGTTTTTCAACATCAGGCTTATCAGGTCTTATAGCATCGGGTTTGATAGGCTTTGTGGCATCGGTCTTAACAGGCTTTTTAATAATAGGTTTAGAAGATTTCTTTATTGATTTTCTACGCTGGTACTTAGGGGGCTTACGGTAAGGATTCTTAGAATGCCAGTGTCGTCTTGGTCTTTTTTCACGCCATTTTATGAATTTCGGATAATAGGTTTTGTAGAAAACTCTTTGTTTAATTAGGTAATTATATTTCGGTCCAAGCCAGACCTTGTAATAGTCGAGATCGTCATAGATTTCTAATATAACTTCATAATAATCTTCTTCAGCATCCCAAATTTCATCAAGTGCCTCCATTATCTCTTCCTGTGTCTCCTCATCCACAGTACTCATTATGTCGAGTATTTGTTGATCGACTCTTTCGATCGCTTCTTCTGGTGCATCATTTTTAACCATCATCATGCGCCTTTTCAGTAGAAAGCGTAAACGGATTACTTTTTGCTGGTCTGTCTCGCTCGAGAGAATATCCTCCATCGCAGCTTCAATTTCCTCACTTACCTCTTCCTTTTCTTCCTCTATACGGTATTTTTGCTGCGGTGATAATGGCTTTTGAGGCGGTGTTTGGCAAAATACATTTGTAATAACACTGAGAAGAAAAACAATCATAAGCAGTGTGAAAACGACTCTTTTAAAATGCATTTTCCCGTCCTCCTATATTTTTATTTTTTACGAAACATAGAGACAGGCATATCCGGATTATTTAAGAATTGCTCAGTTTTAGAATTGAATTAATCTTGCCAAGTCTCTTTTTAACTCTACTGAAAATACCTTTTATACTTTTGTATTGATATTGTCAAGGCTATTAATTTAGGGCTGATCTGAATTGCTTCCTATTGCGGAAACTCTTTATATTGTTGTTTAAACTATGGTTACGCTGATTTTTTTATTGTAATCACTTCTATAACTGTATAATACTTACTCAATCGGATTTTAAGGTGATAGAATGAGTTCAAAATGTTTGGATAAAGAGGGGAAATTAATTTTACTATTAATAATTTTATTTTCTCTTGCATTGAGACTTTTCCTTTTCGGGATAAACTCAGCAGAATATACTGATGGAATTGTTCAGATAACATTATTCGAGAACGAGAATAAATTTTGGCCCCCCGTTTATACAATATTGATAGGATTCGTAAGATTATTGGGTGTGGATGGAATATCGGCGGGGAAGCTCATCTCGATTGTTTCTGGAGTCCTTACTATCATACCGATCTTTTTGCTTTCTTATAGGGCTTATAATAAACGAACCGCTATTTTCGCAGCAATTCTGTTTTCGATAGCGCCGATGTCATTACGATGGAATATCCGTGTTATGACCGATTCACTCTTTGTGTTTTTATCCACTCTGATTTTTTACTTATGTTTCGTTTCAAATATGGGGAACAGTCACGACCGTTCCCCACAACCGCCTGCAGAGAAATTGTCGATTATTCCCTTTTCAGTAGCTGTCTTTTTGATACCAATTTTAATTCTTACAAGGTATCAGGGAATCATCTTTCTGCCTTTTATTTTGCTCTGCTACATTATCATCTGTAAAAACAGAAAGCGAATCGAAGTTCTGCCGATAATTTCTCTGGTTAGTTTTTTGCTCATATTTTTCTGGTTAAAATATCGTGGCGTTGGACATTCAATTCAGTTCATAGAACGGGCTGGAAGCGATATTGCGGCTACTGTGAAAAATTATGCGATTATCTTCGAGAGCTTTCTTGCTTATATGCCATTTTTCGTCACATACCCTGTTTTTCTTTTGATGATTTATACATTTTTTAAATCGGATTTCTCAGATAGAAATAAAAAGCATATTTTATATTTTTCCATTTATTATTTTGTTGCGCTTTTAGTTCTTCAAACAATGTTTCAATCATTTCAGGAACGATATTTCTATCCGATTATTCCGTTCGCATCAATATTTGCCGGCAGAGGAATCGATTTGCTGATTAATGAGAAAAAAATTAAGGCTTCTGTGAGATACATTTTGATTATACTTTCATTCTCTTATGTGATTCTATTAAGTTCTGCTGTTTTATATTTTCAAAGAGATTCGTTTGGTGATTTAAGAAGTTCTGCTGAGTTTTTAAAAACAACCGAAGAGAATGCCGTCATATTTTCCAACGAGGATAATCACTCACTACCTCCCTGCATAAAGGATAAATACTGGTCGGGACGCAATATAATTTTGCTGGATAGCGATTATTTATCGGGGAAAAAGTTGTTACCGGAAGGATGTTATTTGTGTTTACATAGCGCTTATGGGGGTTTTAATGGATTCAGAAATCTCCTGATGGCTTTGGGAAGCCAATATAATCTCGAGGAACTCTATTCTTCTCAATCGACGCTGTATCCGATATTTCCCGACATTATGCAAGAACCGTATTTTCATCAGAATCCTTTAGCCCTTACTGTTAGATACTCGAAGCAGACCTTTTATAGTTATATTTTTAGGGTTAGCAGAAAATAGAGATCTGTTTTGTTAAAAAATTGAGTTCGCATATTGGAACAAGATGCAAATTCGTAGATATAAAATAATTGCGGGCATATTTATTTTTCTCGCGATAAATTTAATTTATCTATTTACCACAAGCCTTGATTATCAATGGGGAGATGGGATCGAACTAACGATTTCATCTAATAAACTCGGTGTATGCCATCCAACAGGCTATCCGCTTTATGCTATAATCGGTAAAATATTTACTTCGTTACCGTTTGGCACAATTGCCTTCAGGATGCACTATTTTTCTGCAGTTACAAGCTCTCTCACTGTCTTATTTTTATTTCTTATTCTCTATGAAATATTGAGGATCACTTTGAAGAATAATAATCAGGGTATGACCATATTTCATCTCACATTGATAGCAGCTCTTTCTTTTTTATTAGGGATAAGCAGGGATTTCTGGATGCATTCCAATGTTGCTGAAGTATATAGCCTTAGTTGTCTGTTTATGGTTTTGTTTATTTATTTGGCTATCAGATTTTTAATTACCAATTCGATGAACTATTTGATTACTTCCGCTTTCATTATAGGACTAGGGCTTACGAATCACCTTCTGATGGTTGCTCTTGTCCCTGTTTTTTTGATGATCGTATGGATGAAAAGAAGAGTAATCACGCCTAAAATTCTTATAATATCAGTTTTCTTTCTGTTTGTTGGATTAAGTTGTTATATCTATTTGTTAATCAGAGCACTTAAGAGTCCGATTATGAACTGGGGAAATCCGATCAATCTAAAAAATTTCCTGTGGGTTATTACAGGCGAGCAGTTTAAGATAACAAGATACTCTCTGACAAATGGTATAGGCTTCTTGAACGAACTTCTAAAGGCGTTTTTGCTTATCGGAGAACAGTGGTTCGATCTAACAGATAAAACATTTTTACTTAAAGCCTCGGTGTCAGGATTAATTCTAATCGTCTTCATTATTGCCTTGTTTTATATTGTGAAAAAAAACAGAGCCGTTGGCTTATTGATAATTACAGTTTTTATTTTCACTTTCGCACTCACGATGACTCATCGCATTCCTGATAATGAAGGCTATTTCCTGATTAATTATGCCTGTATTATCATTGCTGTTTCAAGCCTTGTAATTAATCTGCTTTCATCATCAATGATTAATAAACTATCACGGCGAGTATCTATCTCGATAATACTTATCGCGTTTATAATTGCAATCTACATAACAAATCTCTCTTATTGCAATCGCAAAGATTATTTCTATGCGGAAAACTATGGGAAGTTCGTGATGAGAGGCCTTGCACCAGATAGTATGATAATAACTGGTGGAGACAATGATATTTATTCTTTATGGTATCAGAAGTACATTGAGAACAATAGGAAAGATGTCACAATATTCGGTGCAAATTTTATAGCGTCAAAATGGTATCAGAATTATTTTAGAGAAGAGTTAGAATCGGGCAGAATCAAGATAGCTGTTGCTGAACATATATTCATTACCGATATGGATTATTTACAATTTTTAGCAAGAGAAATACTGGAGCCAAACTTAGACAATATGAGAATTTATTCAACATATATGGAGTCGAATCCGGCATTTTATAATAGCTATAAATATATTTTGTGTGATGCAATAGGGCTTGGTTGGGATAATAAATTTTATAAATATATCGCTCAATATGCCATTCCATCCGGTGCAATATGGAGAATAGAAAGAAATAAATCGAATTTACCTTTCTTTTTTATTGAGCGTGAATAACCTTTACAAAAGATTTTTGAAATTTTATATAACTTAAAACGCTTGTGTTTTTAAGATACTTTATGGAGCTTCTAAATGAAGTACAAAATTGCATTATCAGACATAAGTTATGATAAATCCGAATTATCAGCCGTGAATGAAGTATTGAAAAGCGGATGGTTGTCGCAAGGGAAATTGACAGAAGAATTCGAACGAGTCTTTTCAAAATTTTTAGGTGTTAAGTATGCCCTCGCGGTATGCAACTGCACAGCAGCCTTACACCTCGCACTTCTTGCAAGCGGGATTGGAAAAGGCGATGAGGTTATCACACCAGCACTTACTTTTGTGGCAACCGTAAATC
>CAZYWQ010000226.1:0-2892 GCA_964651675.1 uncultured Candidatus Sumerlaeota bacterium
GCAACCAACATCGTAATAAGTAACAATTTTGCCCTTATATTCCGGATGATCTACATACAATGGCTGATCGATGATGGCAACATTAACACCCTTACCCGTTATACCCTGACTATGTAGATTGCGAATACCCAGCCCTGGACTCATAGCACTAACCATTAATTGTTGAGGTTGGAAATTAGCAGGCATTCGTGAAATACTGGGCCAGATTGTCTTTTGATTGAATTTTAATGTCATCGGCAATCCTGGTTTTTTGGATAAGTCCAGTTTACTCATATCTTTCCAACGGACATCTTCGTATTCCTTAACCGAACTGATACTCCGGATTGTTTGAAAAGAAGCACCGCTTTGAGCCCTGGATTGATTGGCTTGAGGAGTTGATGAAGGTGACTTACCAGAAATTTGCTGAAGAACATAATAGCTTGGTTTCTTTCCACGAATTGTAACATCGCCACTAAGCCACGGAAAAAATAAATAGGTTGAGCCATTTATTGTTTTGATATAGTATTCAGCGCGCGTTTTGCCGTTTTCGGCGACAATCCAGCCCTCCGTCCATTTGGAGCCAATAGAAGTAGTCCCATTACTGAAAACACTGAGTTCTTTTAAAAACAGTTCGCCTTTCCAAAATTTCTGGTTGGGCACAAACTGTTCAATGTTTCGAACATAATCCACACTTTTCCATTTACCAACAATGTCGTTAGCATTCGAGGAATCCTGCTGTGATTGTGCATAAATAGAAATAAAATTAATTAGTGAGAATATAAAAATGAGTGAAACAATTAATCTTGCAACTCTTTGCACTGAAATCTTGAGCATAGTTAGTATTCCTCCTTAACAAGTCTTGATTTCTGTTTTTACTTACTTATCAGTGCAATCTTTCATCATAAACTTCAAGCACTATGTTACACTTTACTGTTTGGGTGTAAATATTCCTCCTGAAAAACCACCATTTTCCCCAGGATGGCATATATCTAATGGGAAAACAGTCAATCCTCGCGATTCCATTTGTGCACCACCGACAGTTTGTACAATCCATGCATCAAATATTTCGTAGCCCACATAATAATATCCCATACCATTTTTCGATGGTGAACAGGCATTATATAATCCAATTTCTCTTGCTGATTTTCCTCTCGTTTCCTCTGTTGCAAATGGATCATCGGGAAGCTCATCTAAAAATTCAGGACATAGTTCTTCCAAATTTTTTGGTGTTCGTTGATTTTTTTCCCAGAAGGCTATTAGGGCGTTCTCGATTTTTTCTAAATCTTTAACCACCCTAAGCACTTTTACCTGTTCTTCTTCTGTAAGAGCTCTTCATTGCTCAGTATCCCGAAAAGAATATTTTGATTGGCTACTTTTTTCTTTGTCTTTATCATCCTTTGAGCACTTGTATATATATAGACCGTTGTCATCAAGCCCATAACTTAATTCAAGTGGCTCAACAATCGCCTTTATAGCCTTTTCTGCTGGCACATCTCTAAATTGAATAACATCCAAGAATCCTCGACATTCTGGTGATGCAAGCTTTTGAGACTTTTTCCATTGATAAGGAACACCTGCTTTCTCACAAATCTCAATAATTGCATATTGTACTGTTAGTCTCGAACCATCAGGACTTTTATTCACTTCTAACGATATCTCATTCTTAAGGGCTTCTCTATATTTATCTTTCCCTATTATCTCGTTTGACGCTTTAGAAACCACCTTTTTGTACAAATAGAGACCATTTTCATCAAGCCCATAACTTAATCCAAGAGAAGTAAGAATAGAATTTATGGCTTTTTCTGCTGGCACATCTCTAAATTGGATGACATCCAAAAATCCTCGACATTCTGGTGAAGCAAGCTTTTGAGACTTTTCCCACTGATATGGGACGCCTGCCTTGTCACAAATCTCAATAATTGCATATTGTACTGTTAATCTCGAACCATCAGGACTCTTACTCATTTCTAACGATATATCTTTCTTAAGGGCATCTTGATATTTATTACTCTCCTTGCTATAAATACCCGAATCATGCCTTCCATCCGAATCGCCAAATGCTGAAAATACTAAAAGAAGTAATATAATGACGCATAAATAACAGATAGAGAAAGGTTTTTGCTTTATTAACCCACTATTCATAATAGTTCTCCTTTAGGTTATTTTTAAAATCTCTCTAAGAGATACCTGTCCTTTTTAACTACCGTGAAGTAGAAAAGCTTATCCTAACTGGCTGAACAGGTACACCATTTTTCGAGCGGAAATTTTTATGAGATGGTGAATTGATTCCAAACCGATATTCCTTTCCCGGTTCGAGAGCTACTGGCAAAACGCAGGTGCGTGAATCTCTCCAAAAAGGCTTCCCAGTCGTTTTGGGATAAGTAGGACCTCCTCCTGTCCAGGAAAATCCTCCACCCATATCTCTGTCAAATGTGACTACAATCTCTTTAAGACCGGGATCAACATCTGGTTTTCCATTTGCAGGAATGATACTAACGATCTTTGGAGGAGCAAGTGCATTAGCATCCTTCGCTGATAATCCAGCAGTGGTAAAGGTAAGTGGAAGAGTTTTGGCAGGTGTTCCATCTTTAGACCTAAAGTTTTTATGAGATGGAGAATTAATACCAACACTGTAAAATTTTCCGGGTTCAAGAGCTACTGGCAAGACACAGGTGTGTGAATCTCTCCAAAAGGGCTTCCCGGTCAACTTGGGATAAGT
Source organism: uncultured Candidatus Sumerlaeota bacterium (assembly GCA_964651675.1). GTDB lineage: Bacteria > Sumerlaeota > CAZYWQ01 > CAZYWQ01 > CAZYWQ01 > CAZYWQ01. Next base: position 2,699 of record CAZYWQ010000226.1, read on the forward strand.
GGGACCCCCCCCTGTCCAGGAGAAACCCTTCCCCATAGCCTGATCGAATGTAACGACGATCTCCTTAGTGTCTGGACTAACATCTTTAGCTCCAACAGATGGACTTATTTTGATAACTCTCGGTTCTGCAGAAATCTTCTTTTTACAAAGATAAAGTCCATTTTCATCAATTCCATAACTTAATCCAACAGGAG
>CAZYWQ010000226.1:2902-5309 GCA_964651675.1 uncultured Candidatus Sumerlaeota bacterium
GGAGTAAGAATTGAATTTATAGCTTTTTCTGCTGGCACATCACTAAATCGGGCAGTATACAAAAACCCGCGACATTCTGGTGATGCAAGCTGTTGAGATTTTTCCCATTGATAAGGAATACCTGCTTTCTCACAGATTCCAACGATTGCATATTGAACAGTAAGCCCTAAACCATCAGGGCTCTCGTTTATATCTATTGATATATCCTTCTTAAGGGCATCTCTATATTTATTCCCCCCAATTGTTACACCCTCAAGTTTTGCGATCCATTCTCTTGCATTCTTGCAAGGAAAATCATTTGGTTTGCGAAAGCCTTCACATAGTTCTATTACTTTGTTGAATGACTCAACTGCCTCGTCTTTCTTTCCAGCGCGATAGTATGCTAATCCCAGATAAAAATATGCAGCCTCAGAATATCCCTGTTCATTAGGATACTTCTGAACTGTTTTCTGAAGCGCATTCATAGCTTCTTCCTGCTGACCAAGATTGTCATAGCAAATTCCCTCCATCATCATAGCGTGAGCAGATTGCTTTAAGTCAGGATACTTCGTATACATTTCTCTATATAGATTGATTGCCTCTGTGTATCTCTTCTCTTTGGTTAGTTGTTCTGCCTTATTTAATAAATCTTGGGCTTCTGGATTAACGCCAGAACTCCTGGTAGTTTCTTGAATAGTTAATGTTCTCGATTGTCCAGTATTGCCACCTTCAATATTTACCCTAATCATCCAGTCATAAATATCATCCACTTTCTGATAACCACTGCTGGGTAATCCAATGAAGGAGTGGCTCTGCTTAACGCTTTTATCGTATCCCAGATAGATACCTTTTGTTCGGTGAGGATTAAAGGCAAGAGCGACATAGAAATATTCGGGAACTTCAACCGATGGTGTTTTTAAAGTGCACCACTGCAAATCTGGTGTTCTTCCTATCATTCCATAAGGATATTTTAAATCCGCTAATACCTGAAATTTCTCATCAAGAAAATAAAGATGAAAATCTTCTTTTGGTGCCTGAGGCATTCCGTACCGACTGGCAAATATTTCTACTGATTTAACAAAACGGACATTTTCTGGTCGCTCAAATGAAATTGCATGACCTGATCCAGCAATGCTTTTCTTCCCCTCAGCAGTGTCATCAACATAGCCTAATTTAATGGAATTTTCAGTGCCACTGTTACCCGTATCCTGCCTGCTTATTCTACTTGTTGTTTGTGTCTGTGCAATTTCTAATGGTTTCCTTCCGGTTTCTTTGACTTTATCCGATTGAGCATTTCGAGACTGGCTCATTCCCATAGGCATAATAATTAGGGCGAATAAAATGATCATCATATAACTCAAAGTAGTTGCATGCCAACTCATCGCTATTGGCGTAAAGTTAAGAAGTCGTACAATCCGTCTAAACATAAAACTGCGTGGTTCCAGAATTCCTACTGCTGCTGGCATAGAACACACTGCTCTTTGCTCCGAAACTCTAAGCATTGTTTGTTCATAACTATACTTCGGAATATCGCTATTGGCGGTAACCACTGCTTCATCGACAGCCATCTCCCGATGATGCCGAATCTCACGACCTGCTAACCAAACAAACGGATTAAACCAATATAAAATCTGGATGATGTTTTGCAATCCGTTCATAATCGTATCCCTCCGTTTTATATGAATTAACTCATGAGAAACAACCATCCGCAGTTGTTCCTGCGTTAAATTATCCAGTAAATCTTTAGCTAAAAGTAATTTGGGCCTGAACCAACCAAATACACTGGGAGAAAAGGCGTCAGGAATAAGAAAGCATCGGGGTGATTTTTTCAGTCCTACTTCCCGCGAAAGCATTAAAAGTTTTTCTTCGAACCACTGCGGCGGTTGTTGTTTACAAGCTACTAACCATCTACGAAATTTGTGGAGATTTATAAGCACTTGGATTAAAATCAATCCGATTCCAGATATCCAGATTATGAAGAGTACTTGCTTGAAAGGAATTCTCCTAACAGCTCTTCGAAGAGAGAATGTTTTTTTCTCAGGAGTGGATACCGCGATAGGTTTTTTCGAAGTCAATAAACTTGCTGTAGCCATCTCATTTAATGTAGCATATCGTGTCTGTTCTGTGGAAGTTTTACCCGCAAAGACTCCCTGGTTATGTTTCGAGTAATATATCTTTTCATCCTGTTTGTTCGAATCCATAAATCTTGAGACAAGATTCGACAAAGAATAATTATGTCCCAAACCTGGCGGTAGAACAAGCTTAACCAAAATCAAAAGCCACAAAAAATGAAGTGCCTTAGCCGAAGTTCTCCGACTAAAATAGCAGAAGGCGGCTATCATAATTACAATTAATGATATTTGCCAGGTCATCGAGACCATCCATTGCCACCAATTATCTATCATCTTTAAATTCCTCTCTTTCTATT
>CAZYWQ010000227.1:0-2254 GCA_964651675.1 uncultured Candidatus Sumerlaeota bacterium
ATAGTAATAACCGATTGTCTGAGTACGACCTTCATTTGTTTCATTAGAAAACTTATAAGAACTCTCGAGTAATTTTTTCGCTTTATCAATTTCACTACTTTTTACCGAACCTTTTTGAATCTTTTTTAAGACATCATCAATTTCTTCTTCGACCTTATCAACATTCTCAAATTTACAATTTGCAAAGATATTGAAGAGTCCAGGTTCTTTTGGAGTACCATAGTAAGCAGTAATAGAAGATACAAGTTTCTTTTTTTCTCTCAGGATATGATATAGTTTCGATGTGCGACCTTCACTTAAAATACTAAGTAAAACATCCATCGCATAAACATCTTTCTTTTCCTTTATGGAAGGTGCAGGGAAAGACATCATAAAATAGGTTTCATTAACCTCTTTCTCCACAACTTTTTTGTCCCCCTTATTATACTCAGCAGGAAATGAATCTACATACTTACCGCGTTTTCTCTGATAATTGCCAAAATATTTTTGAACCAAGGGTAAAATCTTTTTTGAGTTTACATCGCCTGATAAAATCAGAACTGCATTATCAGGTGTATAGTAAGTGTTATAATAATAAAGGAGTTTTTCTCGATTGATATTATTAATCGTTTCGGGAGTTCCGAGAACGGGCATTTTGTATGGATGATCCTTATAGGCTTGTTCGTAAGCAAGAGTCCATATCAGACCAGAAGGATTGTCTTGTTTTCTTCGATACTCCTCAAGAATCACATATCGTTCCTTTTCAAGTTCCTTTGCATCAAAAATAGAGTTGATTAAAATGTCGGATTGAATATCCAGAGCTGTTTCGATATATTCAGTTGCTGCAATAATGTAATAATGCGTAAAATCATCCGAAGTTGCAGCATTCCATTCAGCTCCGATAGAGTCGACAATCTTGTCTAATTCATCCGATGATCTTTTCTTTGTTCCCTTAAACATCATATGCTCAAGAAAATGAGCGATACCATTAATATCTCTGAATGAACCTTCGTTAAGCGAACCCACATTGAACCATACATCGATGGCAACAACTGGTGAAGAATGATTTTCGTTAATGATGACCTTTAGACCATTCGGAAGGGTTTTCTCAAAAATTTTTTGTTTTACTACGGAAGGAGATTTTGTTTTTACTGGTTCTTTTTTTTTCATCATTTGCACACTTTGACATCCTAAAACTAATGTTAATAAAACAATATAATAAAATAATATTTTTTTAATTCTCATAATTAAAATCTCAATTCTAATGAATTAAAACTGAATCGATACTAATAAGAAGCCAAAAAATAAAACTAAAATCGTTTATCATCTAAAGAATAAGAGTGTCAAGGCAATTTAGGATAATTAGTTTGGGAAATTACTTTGATGGAAACTTTTATCGAGACCATCTACCCTCGAGATCTGGAATTTTAGGGAATTTATTATGTGGTTCGGTTTGATACCAATATCCGACCGAAGCTATATCATCAGCTAATGGTTGGTATTTCGCATTGGGCCACCATCCGAGAGCTTGAATCGTTACACGCAGATTTTTCTCAAATCTTATCGGATCCATTATATGCCAACGATACATACAGTGTTTTGGAACTTCACCTGGTTCTTTTCTCCAAAGTGGATATCCGAGAAAAGCCGTTGAATAAGTGTCCTGAAATCCCCAGGCTCCACCAAAGTAATCTTCTGTGCCTGTACCACAAATAGTAGGATATTCTTTATCACCATCAATAAAGAATTTGATTTCACCTTCTCCCCACCATCCATTGGAAAGTTGAGTCCAGGCTAAAAAGGTGCCAACATAATGCCCCTTTCCCTTGATTCCATCTAAGATTGTATAGTCGGGATTATTTCTATCAGTCACACTTCTACGCCATTGTGCATGAAAATAAGCAGCATTATCTGGTATTTCACAGAGAGCATAAGTAATCTGATAAAAGAAACCAATAATCTCCTGAAAGTGATGACATTCTAAGGTTACTTTACAGCTTTTTTTGAAGGGCATTCGCCAGTAGCTATTGAAACCGCCTGATGGATTTACAGCAACTGGTAATGAATTGACATTATAACGCAAACTATGACCATTGGCGAAAAAATCTCCTAAAGGAACTTCAACAGATGGTGTTTTTTCATTATCCCAAAAAATTCTTAAGATACAACTCCGATAGGCAACAGGATCTACTGTAATCCAGATATGTTGAATGACACCAGGTCCTTTGATATTAGCCAATGTAATAAGTGTGTTAGGCTTTAGAGTAAGGCAAGG
>CAZYWQ010000227.1:2264-2976 GCA_964651675.1 uncultured Candidatus Sumerlaeota bacterium
GGAACTGCTTTCGCCCCTCCACCAACTTTACCATCAAGATTTTCTGCAGAAATAGAACGGGTTTTTGCATTGGATAAAAATGGTAAACTACCCAATCCAAAATCTATGTTATCATAATTCCCCATTAAAGTTTCTCCCTTCTTTGAGTGAATAATGAAATGAGATGAAGTGTCTAAAAAAGTTTTTCTTTATTCTTCATTGATTTTCTTAATAAAATGAGACATTTTTAATACTTTAATCAGTCCAACAGCCAATGTAATTTTAACAATTTCACCAGGAATAAAGGGTATCAGACCAATTAATATAGCATTAATAAAAGAGAAGTGAAGAAACATAATCAGGTGAAAAATGCCACAGAAAAATAAAACAAAATCACCTATTATTAACAGAATGATTAAACTCAAATTAGAGTTTATAATCTTAATCTTTTGTATCGAACCCATAATAAAAGTAGCCAGGACAAATCCAATTAAGTAACCACCTGTCGGTCCAGCAAAGCAGATTAATCCAGCACCAAATGAAGAAAAAACAGGAATTCCAATTGCGCCAAAGCTTAAGTAGATAACTTGTGACAATGAAGATAGTTTTTTACTTAACAGAACTCCACCAACCAATACAAAGAATGTCTGGAAGGTGATTGGAACAGGGGAGAAGGGTAATCGAATAGTGGCATAAGCACCCAGTGTCATAAAAAGTACCAATAGAGATACTC
>CAZYWQ010000227.1:2986-5308 GCA_964651675.1 uncultured Candidatus Sumerlaeota bacterium
AGATACTCCTATTACTCGTAATTGTGCTTTGCTCTTAATTAATTCATATTCTCCAGCAATTTTAATGAAAGAAGTCATTGTTTGAACGCTCACATTAAATCTCCTTAAACTTTATTTTAAGAAGTTATAGTTACACAAAATAGAAAAATTCTAAAGCATTTTCATTCTATATTTAGATATTGTTGTCAATAAGAACTTTATCACAAAGCATTTTAGATTAAAATTTAACGAGAATGGACTATTTTAGAAGTGGTTATTATTATTATCGATGAGTGTAATTTTCAGGATTCTATCGAGTCTTAAAACAATCAATGAACGAGATTTAATACTTGTACCTGATACTTCCGAAAGATCAATTTGAATAGGTTCTATGACAATAGTAACATCTTTATGACTCAACTTCTTATGATAAATCACCTCTAACTTTTTGCCTTCTTTGATAGCATAGTTAATCATCTTAATAATATCTTTTTTATTTTCTGCAGGATTGGGACCTTTATAAGAAACTGGTTCATTTTTCACCTGAGTTTTTATTCGCGAGAGAATTTTCTCCATCTTCTTCTTCTGTTTTTCTAAAGAGCTATCAATAATTTTCTTCAAGGAATCTTTGAATTTCGAAGAATATTTGTCTTTAATTGTTGAAGCATTATTTTTCAACTCTTTGGCTTTAAAGGTTAAGATTTTATCTTTTATTGGTAGCAATTTTTTTGTATAATTCGCAAACCGAAAATCTTTTGCAATTTCTTCAATCAAATCCAGAGTTGCTAATATGTATGCAAGTTCATCTTTCTTAAATAATATCTCGTATTCTTTTTTAGAAACTTTTTTCATCGACTTGGTAATTATCTTTGGCATAAAACCATATTCGTGCAGTTCTTTTGATATGTTATCGATAGAATGTCGTCCATTTAATAACATTATGTTATTACTAAGTTCATACTTAAAGAACGGTTCTAATTTTTTAATAGACTTGATTTCTTTTAGCAAAAGAGGGGATTCTGTTTTTAGATATAAATTAGCATAACCAATTTCTATCTCACCATGTTTACTCGAACACTCATCAATTAGACTTTCAACAGTTTCCGGGATATCTGTTTTACTGTAGGTTCTAAAAAACTCTTTGATTTCGGAGTTTATCAATCCCTTATCCAGAGCGGTTCTGATGGATTCTTTTGTAAGGGATAATGTATTTAAAACTTCATTTCCTTTAAATTGACATATTTTACATAGGTCAAAGTAGAATTGATAGCTTGTATTCGGTGGAATAATCACATCGAAATTGGATTGAATAATGCAATAATCTTCATATTCATCCCACACCATATCTTTTTTATTATCTTCATCGGGGAATTTACCATTTTGAGAATGGTTAAAGAAATGATCCACGAGATATTTCCCGATTTTAGTTAATCTGATGAGTTCTATTTTATTTTTAGAATGTGAATTGGAAGCAAGATTGAAATTATTCAAAGTAATCGCTGTATTGTTTAGAATTTTACTATTGCGTTTATTATCTACTCTCATATATCCCGTTGCAACAAAGCCATACCAACATAGAAATTCACTAATGAAGTTAGATAAGAGTTTATTAAATGGATAAGAAAAATTGTTATAGTGAATCGTTTCAAAGGAAGGATTCTTAGCCAATATTGAAAAAAGAAAAGAATCAATATCTACCCAAGTTTTGTCAGAAAGTTTTAGTAGTTCACTAAGAACCAGGTCTTTAAGGATAATCGTACTTTTTCGTTTAAAAGGAGTCTGATTATAGATTAAATCGGGATTAATATAATTTTCATTCCATCCTTGAAGAGTCTTAAAAAAATCAAAGATTTCTTTATAGCATTTCTCAACATCGTTAAACCAACTATTAGCCTGATAAGTCAATCCCCATAATCCATCCTGATCCTGAACCAACTTGAGATTTTTGCACAAAACAAGTAGCAAGCTTATATATTTGTAATCTTTTATATTATAGAGGATACTGGACATTCTTTTATAATCGTTTATATGTAAGCCGCTTGTTGAAGTTACTCTGAAATTGTATTTATAAATGCAAGATAAAAAGAGAGCGATGTCTCTCAAAATATTTTTGGAGTTATCAATAATTTGTTCGACATCCTTATCCTTAATGCAGGAGAACTCCCTTAATTGGCTCTGGTACTGAGTATTCGGGTCTGTACTTTTAGTTGTCAACACACTCAATAAATCAGTTGGGATATAATAGACTTTGTGATTTTCCATAAAACTTGAATGATTTTTCTCGTCATAAGGATGATAAAAAATAAGGGCGTATTCATTCCTTAATTTACGAAGTGATTCAAA
>CAZYWQ010000228.1:0-5288 GCA_964651675.1 uncultured Candidatus Sumerlaeota bacterium
TATCTGTATCGATGTTGTTTATCCAATTACCCTTTTCATCTTTAATTACCCAAATTCTGCCAGATATCTTGGTCGGTTTCATTTATAAACTCCTTTGAAATATTTTAATAAGCGACTTATAATTTTTCAGGTGATGTAATTTTTCCAGATAATGCAGAAGCTGCGACTGTTGCTGGACTTGCAAGATAGGTTTTCCCAGCTCCTTGTTTTCCGAGAAAGTTTCTGTTGGAAGTGCTGATTTGCACTTCTCCCTGACCTGTCATACCTAATTGTCCTGATGCACATCCACCACATCCGGGATGAGAAATGATCGCACCTGCTTTGTAAAAGATTTCCAATAGTCCTCTATTAAGAATTTCTCCATATACTTCTCTGGTAGCTGGCACAAGTTTTAACATAACATTCTTTGCGACTTTTTTGCCTTTTAAAATATTTGCAGCTATTTCAAAGTCTTCTATCCGACCATTTGTGCAGGAACCAATGAATGCGGAATCAATTTTCTCATCTGCGAAATCTTCAACATTGTGAACATTCTCCGGAGAAGGTGGTGCTGATAAAAGTGGTTTTAAATTCGAAATATCGATTGTTATTTCTTCGGAATAATTCGCATCTTCGTCTGCATTTATCTTTTGTATGTTATTACTCTTTGCTCTTTCTTTGCAATATTGAATTATTTCATCATTCGGTGTTATAAATGATACGATTCCTCCCATTTCTGTTGTCATACTTGCTAAAGTAATTCTTTCCGGCAAACTAAGATTGTCAATTGTATTCCCATAATATTCAATAGCCTTACCAAGCGCTCCTGAAGCGCCTAATTGTTTTAATACTGCAAGTGTTAAATCCTTAGCAGTGGTAGGATATTCAAATTTTCCTTTGATTGTAATCTTTATTGTCTCTGGAACTTCGAACCAGGTTTTTCCAGTTTTGAATGCAAATGCGATATCCTGATCTCCCATTCCTTGCCCGAAAGCGCCAACACATCCGAGTATGTTTAAATGACTGTCAGTCCCGACAATTATCGTGTTGGGTTTAGCAAGTCCTTTCTCAATCATAATATGAGAACCAATACCAGAATCTACATCATACACTTTGATACCTTGTTTTTGTGCAAAGATTCGGCAGATCTGCTGGTTGTTAGCGTATGGTATATTATTAGCAGGAGCGACGCAGTCAAATGTGAAAAATGTTTTATTTACATCATCGATTTTTTCATCAGGATATTCGCTTTCGAAATTTTTGACGACATTTGCACCGCCAAAATCTCTTGCAGAACGGACATCAATATCTATCCAGATAATAACACCGGGTTTAGCTGTTTCCTTTGAATGAGAACTCATTATTTTTTCGATTATTGTCTTCCCCATATTTTTTCTCCTAAAGTTGTAGTAGCTGCAGTTAACTTTTTATGAGTTATATTTTTATTGAAAACATATTTTTGATTACTTAAAAGCTTACAATCCAAATTAAAATTGTTTCAACAAAAATCTTGTTGTCTATTCGATAATTCTTTGATTGTGTAAATGAATTTATTTTGCATTAAAATTAAGAGAGGAGATACCAATGTTAAAACCTGAGCAGGATGCATTTGGTCAGCAGATATATGATTATTATAAAAAGGGAATAGGCTCGGAAATTGTTGAAAGAGACGACGGTTACTTTGATGTGTCGGGTGGTCCAGTAGCCTATTTCGCTGAATATAAAGATTGGAATGAGCGTGATAGAAAGGCAATGAAATTTGTCAAAGGTCGAGTCCTCGATATTGGCTGTGGTGCTGGAAGAGTTAGCCTTTATTTGCAACAGAAAGGATTCGATGTAACAGGGATAGATAATTCTCCTCTTGCAATAAAAGTTTGCAAACTCAGAGGACTTAAAAAGGCAAAAGTCCTATCAGTTACTCAAATCGATTCTAAACTCGGAATGTTCGACACAATAATAATGTTTGGAAACAATTTCGGATTATTCGGTAGTTTCAATAGAGCGAAATGGCTATTGAAGAAATTTTATAAGTTAACATCGCCTCAAGCGCGAATAATTGCTGAATCCCGCGACACATACGACACAGATATTCCTGAACATCTCGAATATCAAAAGTTTAATAGAAAAAGAGGAAGAATGTCAGGACAAATTAGAATAAGAGTCCGATATAAAAAATCCGTCACACCTTATTTCGATTATCTAATGGTTTCAAGAGATGAAATGAAAAAGATCCTTAAAGGCACAGGTTGGAAAGTTAACAAGTTTATTGATGAAAAAGGCGCAATGTATGTCGCTGTTATTGATAAGGAAGTATGATTTGATATTTATGTATTGTATTAAGATATTATAAACACTAAAATAGTATCAGCAATTTATGTGAATATAAGTTAGATAAGTAGTACTCCCAAAAAGAACCAAACAAATGATAAAATATATAAATTTCTGCAAAGTCTTTTTAATCTCTTTAGTTCATCATCATTAAAATATATCTGATTAAATAAAAATACTAACAAATTTACACCCCTAATCGGAGTGACAAGCCATAAAAAGCCAACACGAATTGGTAATTTCATATTTTCTAATTTATCTTTATGGAATCTTTCCAATCTTCTAAATAATTTATATAAGGCTACTGTAAACCATATTCCAACAGAAGAGAAAACCAACATAAATACCCATATTTTAAATGTTGTTGACAATTTTAACACTATTTATGTTTTCCTTATAATGAGCATTATCTCAACCATTGTATTTTTGCAGATGTACATAGAAGTCAATTGAGAGTGTCATTCCCCTGTAAACAGGAATCCAGAAGGATATATAAATTAATAAAAAACATCTGGATTCCCACTTTCGTGGGAATGACAAATTTGTTAGTTTATTAAAGATCTAAAATAAGGACGGAACAATGTTGCCACAGATAGCCGACGGTTCTGTCCCTACAAATTATTGTAACTATAATTTTTTAGCGACTTCTTCGGCGACTTCGAGAGTTGTATTGTTTCCACCCATATCATAAGTTCTTTTTTTACCTTCTTTGATAACTTCGGCGATTGCATTTTCGATTTTTAAAGCTGATTTTTTCTCTCCTAACCAATCGAGCATCAGTCTTACTGATAATAACATAGCCATAGGATTGACCTTGTACTGTCCAGCATATTTAGGTGCAGAACCGTGCGTAGGTTCGAAGACAGCATAGTTGTCGCCGATATTCCCCGCAGATGCAAATCCTAAACCTCCGACTAATTGCGCACATAAATCCGATATGATATCTCCAAACATATTTTCAGCGACTAATATGTCATAGTCCAACGGATTTTTTATCAACCACATACACTGTGCATCGATGTTTGTTTCCCAGAGTGGAATGTTGGGATATTCCTTAGCGATTTCTCTCGCTGTTCTTATCATCAATCCGCCTGTTTCTCGCAACACATTTGGTTTATCAACTACTGTGACCGATTTTCTGTTATGTTTTTTGGCATATTCAAATGCCTGTCGTACAATATTCGCACAAGCTTGTTTGGTCATAATCCTTGAGGAAAAGGCAATATCTTTATTTTTAAATTTTTTCATCTTTGGATGTGTTTTGTTGAGAACATCAAACACTTCAGAAGGTAATGGATAATATTCAACTCCGGAATACAAACCTTCTGTATTTTCCCTGAAGACAATAATATCTATTCCTTCTTTGTAATTTAGAGGATTGCCAGGAAAGGCTTTACAGGGTCTCATATTTGTGTGAAGATTGAATTCCTGTCGAAGTCGAACAATAGGGGAGAAGTAGCTATATCCTTTCCCTTGTAGTTCTGATTTGAGTTCTTTTGCTGCTTCTTCTTTTGGTTTGGATGTAATAGCCCCGAATAAAGCGCAATCTGTTTTATTTAATAGTTCGATAGTTCTGTCTGGTAATGCGTTTCCTTCATTAACCCAGAATTTCCAGCCTATTTCGCCAGGAATGTATTCTGCATCTAATTTTATCGTATCCAAAATTATTTTTGCAGCATCCATCACATCCTTTCCTATACCATCACCGGGCAACCAGGCGATTTTGTATTGAGCCATTTTGAAAATCTCCTTTTATGGTTTTTATTATTTAGAGTAGTGAAATGTAGAATAACAAATTTATTTTTTGATCCCTAATATTTGCTTTGTATATGGAATTAAACCTCCAGCATCAAGTATTCCTATTACTTCATTTGGTAGTGGTGGAAATTCCACTTCTCCTGCCTTGCAAATTAATTTTCCTTTTTCAAAGTCGATTGTGATTACTTCTTTATTTTCTATCTTATCAATATCTTTTTGTTTAATCTCGATAAGTGGAAGTCCTTGATTGATTGCATTCCTGAAAAAGATTCTTGAGAATGATGAAGCAATTACAGCTCCGACACCATTGTATTTAAGGCAGGTAGCGGCTTGTTCTCTTGAACTTCCACAACCGAAATTTTTCCCAGCAACAATAACATCTCCTGCTTTAACATTTTTTGCAAAGTCAGGATCAAGATCCTCCAAAGCGTGTGCTGCTATTTCTTTCGGATCAGTCACGGTATATGTGTATTTACCGGGGAAAATGACATCTGTGTTAATATCATCACCATATTTCCAGACTCTACCTTTGACTGTCATTGAGATTCCTCCTGATGCAAAATGTTTCAAATTATATTGTTTCTCTTACATCCGATATTTTACCTGATAAAGCTGATGCAGCGACAGTGGCAGGACTGGCAAGATAAACCTCTGCATCTTTACATCCCATCCTGCCTTTAAAATTGCGATTTGCTGTACTTATGCAAACCTCTCCGGGAGCTAATGCGCCCTCGTGAGCTCCTAAACAAGGTCCACAACCGGGATTCATTATTACTGCACCACTTTCAGCAAGGTCTGAGAGAATTCCATTCTTCATTGCTTCGATGTAGACTTCCATCGATGCAGGAAATACGAGTAATCGACAGGTTGATGAGATTTTTTTACCTTTGAGTATTTTTCTTGCAATGTCCAAATCATCGAGTCTTCCATTTGTACAAGTTCCTAATAAAGCCTGGTCAATTTTTTTGCCTTTGATTTCAGAAATTGGCTTTACATTATCTACAGTATGTGGACAAGCTATTTGTGGCTCTAAGTTAGTGACATCATAATGGAATTCTTTTTCATATTGCGCATCTTTATCAGGAAATATAGGTTCGTAATTTGCATCTGTTCTGTTTTTTAAGAAATCATAGACCTTTTTATCAGGTGCAATATAACCAATTTTAGCTCCCATTTCGATTGCCATATTGCATAATGTCATTCTTTCGGAAACACTCATATTG
>CAZYWQ010000229.1:0-5283 GCA_964651675.1 uncultured Candidatus Sumerlaeota bacterium
AGTCAGAGCTGCAGTTGCTGTTGGGATTGACGGTGTATTTATGGAGGTCCATAATGAGCCAGAAAAGGCGTTGTCAGACAAAGGAACTGTTTATCCATTGGATAAATTATCCGATTTGATAAAACAGTTAATGGAAATTGATAAACTTGTTAAAGGATTTGCTTCAGGATAATACTATGGATAAAGACATTCAAGATAGAATCAAAAATATCAAGATTTTAGTGATGGATGTAGATGGTGTGATGACAGATGGAAGGATTATATTAGGCACAGGAAATAGTGAGTTGAAATTTTTCGATGCTCGTGATGGAGTTGGTATAAAATATTTACAGAGAGTCGGAATAGATGTTGCAATAATAACAGGACGAGAATCAGAAGTGGTGAAAATGAGAGCGGAAGAGCTGGGAATCAATTTGATTTATCAAAATGCTAAAATGAAAATTGAGGCATATCAGGATTTAAAAAAGAAGACAGGTTTTGAAGACAAACAGATTGCTTATATTGGAGATGATTTACCAGATATACCTGTTATGAAAAAGGTTGGATTTGCCGTTGCTGTAGCGAATTGCAGCGATGAAACGAAAGAAGCTGCTCACTATGTAACAAAAAATCAGGGTGGTAAGGGAGCAATCAGGGAAGTAACCGATTTAATAATTAAGCTCCAACAGAAGTGGGGAAAGATAATGGAGCGATATTTATAAGCTTCATTTTCATCATTTAATTTGTTGATTAATCTTTTTCGGTGATTATAGACTATATTTATGAATCGTAAAAAGATAAAAAAAAACTCAAAAAGTTCTTCCAAAAAATAAGAAGGAAGATAGTTTTTTATTTAGTTATTAGTTTAAAATTTCTCATATTACTCTTACCTGTTAACCTGGGATTAAGGATAGGTTCATTTCTTGGGAGATTAACATTCAAGATTCATAAAAAGGAGAGAACAAAGACTCTAAATAATTTAAAGAAAGTTTTTGGAGGGAAAAAAGAAGAGAAAGAACTAGAAAAAATAGCTGAAAAAGTTTTCAGTTATGCTGGCTTATCGACTATGGAAGCGTGGTATGCGACTAAGTATGGTGCTGAGTACTTAAGAAATCATATCAGTATAGAAGGAAAAGAGATTATCGATAAAGCGTTATCAAAAGGGAATGGATTTATAGGATTGACGGCTCATTTTGGTAACTGGGAATTACTCGCAGCATATTTAACACTTGTTGAAGGAATTAAAGTAACAGTGATTGCACGGGAACTTTCGAATCCTGACCTTGATAACTTTACTGATAAAGTAAGAGATTCATTCAAGGTGAAAGTGTTAAAAAGAGGGAAATATTTAAAAGAAATAATCAGGGCTATTAAAAACAACGAAGCAATAGGAATCTTAGGAGATCAGGATACGAAAGGAAAAGGAATTTTTGTTGATTTTCTTGGTTATCCAGCATATACACAAGTTGGTGTTGCTTTATTAAAGTTAAAAACAAAGACAGAAATATTACCAATATTTATCAAACGCATTGACTTTGATAAACATAAGATTATTGTTAATGAACCTTTGAAATTTAATATAACAGGTGATAAGGAAAAAGATGTTTATCACATAACTGAGCAATGTAATAGAATTATTGAGAAACAAATTTATTCGTCTCCTGAGCAATGGATGTGGATGCATAATAGATGGAAAAGAAAAAAGAAAGATCAAAGATGATTAGAAATCTCCTTTTTATAATATTATTATTTGGTGTTTTAGTTTTATCTGCTTGTTCATCGAAGTTAAACGAGGCTGATGATTTGCTTATGAGTAAATCTGAAGTCAGCGATGTATACTATTTCACGGGATTTAAAACTTGTTTATCGAATGAAGCAAAGTTAACAAGGGAGATTATTTCTGAAAATGCGAGGTATATTGAAGGGAGAAAGATATTTGAGTTAGATAATCTAAAGGTTAATTTTTATGGTGATGAGCAAATAGAGTCTGTGGTTGTTGCGGATAAAGGAATTTATGAAAGTCAAAATAAAAAGGTAACGCTGAATGGCAATGTTCAATATAAAGATATCACAGATAAATCTTTGAAAACGGATAGTATGATATATGATGGAAATACTGATTTGATCTATTCGAAATCTCATTTTGTATTTGAGGTAACACAGGAAGATGGGAGTATTCTAAGAAATGAAGGTGTTGGCTTTGAAGCTGATTCAAATTTGAGAAATATAAAAACTATAAAAGGGAAGATGGAATTCATTCCAGGTAAAAAGAAAGGAAAAAGTAGATGAAAAAATCGTTAGGGATTTTGTTTCTTGTAGTTATTTTAGTATTTGTTTTCAGTGTTAACATTGCGTTTTCTCAAGAAACTTTTAATATCTTCGGTGGTGATAAGCCAGTTGTAATATCAAGTGATGACCCTTATGTAATCCAGAATGATGAAGAAGGACAACTGGTTAAATTAGAATTCAAAAAAAATGTTCTGGCAAAGTCAGAGGATTTTCGATTATTCGCATCAGGTTCATTGGTCTATTATAAAACAGATGAAATCGTGGTGGCTGAGGGAGATGTTGTTGAGATTAATCAGGGTATAGCTAAGATATTATGTAAAAAAGCAGAATTTTTCGTTAAGGAAGATCGATCTGTTTTTAGTGGTAATCCAAGGATTGAACAGGGGGAAGGAAATATATCTGAAGGAAGTTTGATTACTATAGCGAAACACAAAGATGGTTCTAGCACAATGATTGTAACACCATATGAGGATGCTGAGCGTGATCCCGATAAACAGGGGAGAGCTGTTTTGCACTATCAGGGAAATAAGGCGAAAGAAGAGCCACCTTCTATGGGAACAGGACCAAGGGAAATTAAGATTGAGGAAGAAGATGAATCGTTAAAAATTGATGAAGAATCTAAAAAGGATGATTCTATCTGATGAGGTAATCAATAGTGGATGTATTAGAAGCTTTGATGAAAAGAAGAAGTATAAGGAGATATAAATCAACTCCTGTTGAAAAAGAAATTATTGAGAAAATAATTGATGCAGGAAGATTTGCTCCTACAGCAAGAAATGTTCAGCCGTGGGAATTTATTGTCGTTACAAATCCAGATATGAGGCAGGAAATCGCTGACATTACAGAGTATGGAAAGTTTATCGCTCAATCACCGGTTTGCATTGTTGTATTTTGCAAGGATACAAAATATTTTCTTGAGGATGGTTCAGCTGCTACCGTTAATATGTTGTTAGCAGCAGAAGGATTGGGATTGAAGAGTTGTTGGGTAGCAGGTGATAAGAAACCTTATTGTGATAAGATTGCAAAGATGCTGAATGTTCCAGAAGGTTACAAGCTAATCAGTTTTATTGCAATTGGCTACTCCGATGAAAATCCTCAACCTTCTGATAAAAGAACTCTCGATGATGTGATTCATTGGGAGAAATATTAATTTCTTTGTTAAGTGAGATATCTTAATATAATAAAAGATTATTTAAAAACCTCCAAAATGCAAGATTGCCACACTCACTTCGTTCGTTCGCAATGACTTCCCGCAAATCCTGTTTTTATCATTGCGTAGCAATTTTGCTTTTAAGGATGATGTACCAATTTGTTAGAGAATTCAAATTGCGATTGGATTATTATGAAAAAAAATAAGCTCAAGGTTAAAATTCCTTCATTAAATAAGGCAATTCTTGTCGAGAAAAATTCAAATCTTCTCGAATCTCTTTTGAATAATAATGTTCCTGTTGAATCTTTATGTGGTGGTAAGGGTATTTGTGGAAAATGTATAGTTCAGTTAATAGAAGGAAAACTTGATTGTAATGAAATTCCTGATTCTCTTTTATCAATTGATCAAATAAAGAAAGGTTATCGATTAGCTTGTCTGTCAAAAGTCATTGAAAATATAACAATAGCCATTCCACACAAAAAAAGTATTAAAACTAATAAACTCCCAGCCTTTTTATCTGTTGATTCCGATAATTTAAAACCGAATATTGAGAAAATATTTATTAAACTGAATGAAGCGAATTTACAAAGTCAACTATCTGATTTGGAATTGCTTGAGAATGCACTTTCAGAAAGCACTTCCTTTGAATTTTTCAATCTACATAGTCTCAGAGAAGTTCCTTCATTACTGAGAAGGTCAAAATATAAAGTTACTGCCGTTTTGTATAAAAACAAACTTCTTGCATTGGAAAAGGGAGATACTACTAAATCACTTTATGGTGTAGCTTTTGATATTGGCACGACAACTGTTGCTGGTGTTTTATTTGATTTTAACAAGGGGAAAGTAATTTCTACGAAGGCGATATTAAATCCTCAACATTCTTATGGTGTCGATACAGTCTCAAGAATCGATTATGCAATTCAGAATGATAAAAAATTAAATGTATTACATCATAAGATTATAGATGGTGTTAATGAAATAATTAATGCTTTGTGTGATGATGCGAAAATTAATGTTCAAGATATTTATGAAGTGGTTATTACGGGAAATACGACTATGTCCCATCTATTTCTCGGATTAAATCCAATTGGACTATCAAAGATTCCTTTTGTTCCTGTTCTTAAAAAGAGCATTGCAATTAGAGCTGATGAATTGGCAGTCAAGACTAATAGAAATGGTAAAGTATTTGTTTTCCCCAATATTGGTGGATTTGTTGGAGGAGATACAGTGGCAATGGTATTAGCTACTGATATGCCGAATTCACCTGATATAAAACTTGCCATCGATATTGGAACAAATGGAGAAACAGTTCTTGGAAATAAAGATAAATTGTTATCTTGTAGCAATGCCGCAGGACCTGCCTTTGAAGGTGGTCAGATAAAATTTGGAATGCGTGCAACAGATGGCGCCATCGAATCGGTAAACATCAAAGATGGTGATTTAAAAGTTAATGTTATTGGAAAAGGAAAGGCTCAGGGAATTTGCGGTTCTGGATTGATGGATGTTGTAAGTAAATTGTTGGAGTTGGGTCTTATTGATAAAAGCGGTAGGATTTTAAAAAAGGATGAAATACCACAAAGTATTCCTAAGAAGATAAAAGATAGAATAGTAGAGAAAGCAAACGGAAATAATATAGTCCTTGTCTATAAAAGCGAATATTCAAAAGGTAAAAAGAAATCAGATTCTTCTTTTTTAAAGGAAGATATTGTTTTGACTCAGAAAGATATTAGAGAGTTGCAACTCGCTAAGGGTGCTATTACGGCAGGTGTGAAGATATTGATGAAAGAATTAAATATCGGTGAGGATGATATAAAGGAAGTATATTTATCAGGAGCATTTGGGAATTACATCGACATCAATAGCGC
>CAZYWQ010000230.1:0-5277 GCA_964651675.1 uncultured Candidatus Sumerlaeota bacterium
ACCCAGCTCTTTTGCTGCTTTTCTAACCTTTTTTTGAGTCTCAACGGAAATTTTAGGCTTGTCTTTTTTCTTGTTTAAGACAAAACTTACTGTGGAGATTGCAACACCGGCTCTTTTTGCGACATCAAATATCGTTGGTCGCTTTTTCATATTTAAATATACCCTCGATGCCTTATAAAAAATATTTGATAATTACCTAATTGTAATATATGAAATCGTACTAAATTAAAATAATACCGAGTTAAGAGAAAATATTATGGAAGAAAAGTCAACTGTTTTGATTGTAGATGATGATGAGTTCAATATAGATATACTTGAACAAATGTTGTCTATGGAGGGCTATGATATCATCAGTGTCAAATCAGGAAAAGAGGCTTTGGAATCGGTAAAACAACTGAATATAGATTTAATACTTCTGGATATTATGATGCCTGATATGGATGGTTACGAAGTGTGTAAGGCTATCAAATCCGATAAGGACCGAAGCTATATCCCAATTATTATGCTGACTGCAAAAAAAGATGTCACAGACAAGCTTCAGGGATTTGATATTGGAGCAGACGATTATATCACAAAACCCTTTCACAAGGAAGAATTAATCGCAAGGGTTAAATCTATGATACGGATAAAAAATATACAAACCCGTTTCGAGAAAATCTCAGTTACCGATGAATTAACAGACCTTTATAATAGAAGGTACTTGTTTCAAAGACTTGAGGAAGAGTTATCAAGAGCCAAAAGGAGAGAGGGCGAATTCTCGATTATTATGATTGACATTGACCACTTTAAAAATATCAATGATTCTTATGGACATCAGTATGGAGATTTTGTGCTTAAGAATCTCGCAAAGATATTTAAATCGCTTGTAAGACAAGAGGATATTATTGCGCGATTTGGAGGAGAAGAATTCGTCATTATTTGTCCTGATGAAAGTGAAAAGGGTGCATTTACTCTTGCAGAAAGGATTAGAAATCAGGTTTTATCTTATACATTTGCCAGCTCAGGTATCTCGACACATATTTCTATAAGTCTTGGAGTTGCTTCATTTACAAAAAAGGATATTGATAGCACTATTGACGATCTTATTAAAAAAGCTGATGAGGCACTATATGCGGCGAAGGATGCCGGGAGAAATAAAACTATAAAATACTCAACAATACCTGAGAAAAAATAAAAATATAGAAACAACAATCAAAGGAATTTAGATGTCACCAGTAATTTTTATTATATTACCCATATTATTGTTATCAGTTGTGATTCATGAATGCGCTCATGGAATTGCCGCATATAGATGTGGTGATGATACAGCAAAACTTATGGGCAGGATTACTCTTAATCCTATTCCTCATATCGATCCATTCTGGTCTATTGTTATACCTGTTGTAATGATATTATCAAGTGCTACAGGCATATTTATACCACTTATTGCTGGTGCAAAACCTGTTCCTGTCAATCCTTTAAATTTTAGACATCCAAGAGGAGACGACATTATAGTTAGTTTTGCAGGCGCTTTCTCGAATATATTATTGGCAATATCTGGTTTTTTGTTGCTTATTATCGCTGCGAACCTTCCCATTCCAATTGTCAGGTTAAAAGCTCTATTTGTATTATTCTTTATGTATGTTATGCTCCTTAATCTCTGGTTAGCAGCATTCAATCTCATCCCTATACCTCCTCTTGACGGTTCACACATTCTGGCTAATATTTTACCTTATTCCTTAGGGAGAGTTTATAAGCAAATAAATCCGTTAATGGGAATGATTATATTAGTGCTGCTGATTTCATCCAGAATCTTGTTTTTCATTTTAGGACCTATTCAACGACTCGTATTATCAGCAGTTAGTGTGGTAACACCAAATAATGTGCTTGTGGAACTGATTAAAATCCTACAAGGATAAATGACAAAAAGGAGTTTTTCTATGCCTAAAAAAGTTATACTAAGTGGAATGAGACCTACCGGATTATTACATTTAGGGAATTTATTGGGAGCGTTAAATAACTGGAAAAATCTTCAGGATGAATATGAGTGTTTTTTTATGGTTGCCGATTGGCATTCGTTAACTACTGAATATGAAAATACCAGTGAGATAAAAAAGTACATCAGAGAAATGGTGATTGATTGGATAAGTGTTGGATTAGATCCTGAAAGAAGTGTCATTTTTGTCCAATCACACATTAAACAGCATGCGGAACTGACATTACTGCTTGGGATGATAGTTCCGATTTCGTGGTTGGAACGAGTTCCGACTTATAAAGAACAGATTATGCAACTGTCCGAGAAGGATTTGTCGAACTATGGTTTTCTTGGTTATCCATTATTACAGACGGCAGACATACTCGCTTATAAAGCCAATGCTGTGCCTGTTGGGGAGGATCAATTACCACATCTTGAATTGTCGAGAGAAATTGTTAGAAGATTCAACAATTTTTATGAGCCAGTATTTCCTGAACCGCAATCTTTATTGAGTCCAGTACCCAAATTACTTGGGACTGATGGTCGAAAAATGAGTAAAAGCTATAACAATTGCATATATATCTCTGACGATGATAAAACACTATCTCAAAAAGTGATGAGTATGATTACTGATCCAGCAAGAGTGAAACGAAATGATCCTGGTCATCCTGATATTTGTACTGTTTTTTCATATCATAATATTTTTAGTCAATCTGATGTAGAGAGTATTTCCGAACAGTGCAAAAAGGCAGAAATAGGATGTGTTGACTGTAAAAAACTACTTCTGAAGAATATACAGGAAGTTTTGGCTCCTATTAGAAGTAAAAGACAGGAAATCATTCAGGATCCTACATATATTGATAGAGTTCTTGAAGAGGGAAATAACAAAGCTCAAGAACGAGCTGAAAAAACTCTTGTTGATGTCAGAAAGGCAATGAAGATATAATCTCGCATTACATTATCATATTGAGGTTGGTTTATTGACTTATAAGATTAAACTTGATGTCTTTGAGGGTCCATTCGATCTTCTTCTTCATCTCATCAAAATAAATGAGATGGATATTTACGACATCAAGATAGTGGAAATAACAAAACAGTATCTGGAATACATCGAAACGATGCGCAAGCTTGACCTTGAGATTGCTGGTGAATTCATCGTTATGGCATCAACATTGATTCAACTGAAGGCGAGGAATCTTCTTCCTGAGCGTGAAGATGAACAGGAAACGGAAGAGGACGAAATCCATTCTACCGAAGATCTTATAAAACAGCTTGTAGAATATAGAAAATTTAAAGAGGTTTCGGGATTCCTTAAAGAGTGTGAAGACAAACAATTTAATGTTTTTACCCGTGATATCCCGTTCGTATTAAAGGAGGAAAAAACAGACTCGGAGTACGAAACGATACCAATCGAAAAGTTGATTGAAGCATTCTCTAATGTTATAGCGTATGCGACTCCTGAGGCGATTCAAAGAATTCTCAGAGAGGAACATACGGTTGAGGAAAAGATATTATACATTCGGGAAGCATTAAAAGATAACGATAAATTATCCTTTAATGAGCTAATAAATTCTCAGATGGAGAAATTAGAAATTATTGTAATCTTTATCGCTTTATTAGAACTCACAAGACTCAGAGAAATAAAAATTACGCAGAAAAAGCGAGATAATGTTATATATATTATGAAAAATAGTAGCCAGGAAGTTACAGCATGATATCGAATTCATTATGAATATTATTAAATTGAAATAAGGAACTTTGTCATTGGAAACAAAAGAAGAAACATATAACGAAAAACAGTTGCCAGAAGAGCAACAAACTCTTGAGGCTCCTGAGGAAGAGGCAATAGATGGAAAGAGTGAAGAAGAAGTCAGAGACCTTCAGGAAATTAAAGCAATCATTGAAAACTTGCTTTTTGTTTCATCCGATCCATTGCCATTGAAAAGGATAATAAAAACCATAGATGACGCGAGTCCAAAAGATGTAACGAGGGCATTGTTCGAATTACAGTTCGAATATAAGAATGGGAAGCGTGGACTCGAGATTCAGGAAATCGCAAATGGATTTGTGATTACCACACAAGCGAAATATGGTGATTATATCAAAAAGCTGTATAAGAACAGAGAAAAATCAAAGCTCTCCCAGGCGGCTTTGGAGACCTTAGCCGTAGTTGCCTATAAGCAACCCATAACCAGAGCAGAAATCGAATCTATTAGAGGGGTCGACTCAAGTGTGATGATAAGAAATCTGATCGAAAGTGGACTAATTGATGTTATTGGCAAAAAAGAAGTCATCGGAAGACCTTTCTTATATGGCACAACTGATCTCTTCCTGAAAACTTTTGGTCTTAGGCGATTAAATGATTTACCGTCGATTGAAGAACTTAAAAAGAAGTTAGATAAAATTGGAAATTAGACTACAAAAATTCCTTGCATCCTGCGGTATTGCATCACGAAGGAAATGTGAGGAATTCATTCTACAAGGTAGAGTAAAAGTAAATTCGGAAATAATAACAAAACTGGGGACAAAAATCGATCCCCAAGAAGACAAAATCTTTTTCGATAATATACTTCTTAAAACAGCAAAAGATAAGATATATATTGCTTTTAACAAACCCGAAGAGTGTATTGTATCTAATACTGATCCAAAGGGAAGAAAAACAGTTTTCGATTACATAAAAAACATCCATCGCAGACTTTTTGCTATTGGCAGACTCGATTATCACAGCAGAGGATTACTTCTTCTAACGAATGATGGAGAATTTGCGCAGAATGTTCAGCATCCTGGTTTTAGTATTAAAAAAGAATATAATGTTAAGATCAAAGGAGATATATCTCAGGAGGATTTAAGAAAACTTAGGGAAGGGATAGTAATAGATAATAGGAAAACGGCTCCAGCTACTGTTGAAATTATAAAGAAGAATCCGAAATCAACGAGACTCAAATTCATTATTACTGAAGGCAGATATAGACAAATCCGAAGGATGTTAGAGAAGCTCAGATATGAAGTAACAGATTTAAAAAGAATGGCAATCGGAGAGATAAAGTTAGGGAACTTGAAGGAGGGAGAGTATAGATTTCTGATAAAATCAGAAATAAACTCTTTAACAAGAAGGAGAAAAATCACTTATGGACATAAAAGACTTGAGAAAAAAAATCGATAGTATCGACAAGAAGGTAGTAGACCTCCTTAATCAAAGGGCAAAGGTTGCTGCTGATATTGGAAGCATAAAAAAGAGTAGGGGAGGAGATTACTTTATCCCTTCTCGACAAAAGAAAGTCATTCAGAAAGTTTTACACCTAAACTCATCTCAAGGAGGATTA
>CAZYWQ010000231.1:0-5275 GCA_964651675.1 uncultured Candidatus Sumerlaeota bacterium
AATTGTTCTACAGATTTTTGAAAAGTGCAGAACGCTTCTTTTACTTCTTTTGGAAAGGCATCGGCAATCTGCTTTAGTCCGGGTATCATCTTGAGTTTATCGATGAAGGAGAGTGTAATTTTTTTATCCATTAACTCGAGGAATTGCTCGGAAATACGCTTGAAGTTGGTCGTTGATAGAGCTAATTGCATTCGTTTTTCGGAACCAAATGCATTCATTAACACTGGTATGTTGTATCCCTTGACCTTTTCGAATAAAATCGCAGGTCCGTTCTGTTTGCATACTCTATCGACAACTTCGGTCAGTTCGAGTTCTGAATCTAATTCAACATTCACTCTTTTAAGTTCTTTGTTCTTTTCCAATTCCGCGATGAATTCTCGAAGGTTGTTATAAGTCATAGAAATCTTTCTTAAATAAATGTTGCTCTTTGATTAGTGAATAGAAATGAAACCAAAAAATCCGAGCCTGTTTTGTGTCAAACAATTTGAATCTCACAGAGTTTTTTATAAAAGCCGTTATTGTCTATTAGCTCTTTATGTTTTCCTCGTTCTATAATTTTCCCCTCATTCAAAACGAGTATCTGATCGGCATTGGTGACAGTCGAAAGTCTATGTGCGATTACGATTGTTGTTCTGTCCTTGATTAGTCCATCGATAGCTTTCTGGATAAGAGCCTCAGATTCTGAATCCAAATTTGATGTTGCCTCATCAAGTATCAATATCGATGGATTCTTCAAAACCGCTCTGGCAATTGCTATGCGCTGTTTTTGTCCGCCTGATAATAATAGTCCTCTCTCTCCGATGACGGTATCGTAACCGTTGGGTAACTGAGTGATAAATTCTTGAGCATTAGCAAGTGTTGCTGCTCTTATGATGTCTTCCTCTGAATATTTTCTCTGTCCATAGGAAATATTATTCCTCACGCTATCATTAAACAATACACTTTCCTGAGTTACAAGTCCAATCTGTTCTCTTAATGAATTGAAAGATACATTTTTTAAATCTAATCCATCAATTTCGATTTTACCTTTCTGTGGATCGTAAAATCTTAATAGCAGATATGTAATAGTCGATTTACCACCACCACTCGGTCCAACTATTGCCGTAACTTCTCCTAACTTTGCATTGAAGCTGACATCTTTTATAACTTCTTTTTCTCCATTGTAACTAAAGGAAACATTATCAAACAAAATTTCTTTTTTCAAACCACTGAAAATAACCGGATTTGGTGCTTCTGAGATATAAGGTTTTGTGTCAAGAATCTCGAATATTCTCTCGGCTCCTGCCAATCCTTCTTGCAAGTCCTGATTTGCTTTTGTCAGTTTTCGTATTGGAGCATACATATTTAGAAGTGCAAATAAATAAACGAAAAAGTCCGATCCACTCATTACATTCTGGTCAATGATAAATCTTGTTGCCAGAAGCATGATGATTACGACAGCAAAGGCTCCCAGATAGGTCATAAAAGGATCCGATAACGATCGAATAAATCTTCTTCTGAGTGAATATTTGAAAAATTTTGTGTTCTTTTCCTGGAACCTGTTCATCTCATAATCTTCCATCCCAAATCCTTTAACAACCTGAATCCCACTCAATGTCTCTTGCATAATCTCATTCATATCGCTTACTTTGTCGCGGATTTTTCGACTTACTTTTCTGACTCTTTTGCCAAAAATTATCGTTGGTATAGCTGCTAAAACGATAAAACAAAAATTGATGAGAGTTAACTGAGGATTTAGAATGATGATAAATATAAAAAGGAAAAAGAGATTGATAGGTGCCTGAAGAACTTTTCCAAATGCTAAGACAACCATTTTCTGAAGAGAATCGACATCGTTCGCAATACGGGTCATTAAATAACCCGTTGCTTTCTTTCCAAAAAATTTCATATCGAGATTTAGGATATGCTTATAAAGGTCTTCCTTAAGTCCCTTAACAACTGACAATCCCACATAACTTGCAATGAATACTGATAAGACACTGAATATAAATACAAAGGTTGATACAACTATAATGATAAGGCTCAAAATGACAATGGCTTTTTTTCTGTTCTGGAGTAACTTTATCTTTAATCCATCATATTTTTTGTCAATATTTTGCCTGAAAGCTGTATATTTCTCTACAATCGGTTTAAGGAAAGCGTTCTTTTCAAGGGCTTTTACCTTTTCTTTCTTATGGTTTTCTTGCTCAATTTCCGACGAAGTATCCTTTTGATTAGCTTTCTCTATGTACTTGTCCACTTCTTCCTGAGATGCAAAAAGCACTTCGATGACTGGTTTCAAGGCAATAATATTTCCGATATTTAGAATACTGACGGATAACATTAGGAAAAAAGATAAAACAATAAACCATTTGTAAGGAAAAATCCTTTTCAGCAATCTTCCGATCAAACGCTTATTTTCGGCTTTGTTTTCAGAAACCATTTTTATTCTTTTCTCATCTCGTCCAAGAGATTTTAAAAAAATAATGCCTGCGATTTAAACAAATCACACTTTAATAGTCAAAAACAGATTCTTATCACAATACTATTATTTGTAAAGTAAAAACTCCTTACCAATTGTAGAGAGTGATTTATCAGTTTATAATTGGAAGGAGAGATTAATTATAAGTGGAATCAAGTAACATCTGTATCTTTTTTATTTCCTTCATTTTGCTCAATTGATTTTTGATTAGCCTGGTTTTCAGATTTCCTATGTCTATTGATAAGTATCAAATTGCGCGAATATACGATAAGTCCTGAGCCTTGTCCTACTATAAAGACAGCATCTTTGATATGTATTGCATAGACAAAAAGAATCATTCCTCCGAGAATGCTGAAAAACCAGAAATGAATGGGAACAATACTTTTTTTAGCTTTTTCGCTTGCAATCCATTGGATGAGAAATCTCGATGCGAAAGCTGCCTGTCCCAGAAATCCAAACACATACCAGAATTTATCAACAGATGACATTTCTGCCCACTTCGTAACTAAATTTTGAATGTTTAAAGCTGCTAATGTTAGATAGAAATGAAATTCCATTTCATAACTCCTTCTCAATTTTGTAGTTCAAATGCCTTCTCTGCATCCACCTGACAGCGAATAAATCTCGTAATGATTTGAATAATCTATTTCTGATATTATATTTCGTTTTCCCTTTGAAGCGTGGAAGGTGCTTCACCGGAATTTGCTTCACTTTATATCCTTCAAGCTTCACTAATGTCGGTAAAAATCGATGTAGTCCTGTAAATAATTTGATATTATTGAAACAAATTCTTTTGAACACTTTCAACGGACATCCCGTATCGATTACATCTTCGTTTGTTAATTTATTTCTAACGGAATTGGCAATCTTTGATGAAATCCGTCTGACAAAATTATCTTCTCGCTTTTGCCTAATCCCACAAACCATATCGCAATCTTTGAGTTCCTCTAATAATTTCGAAATGTCATTGGGATCATTTTGCATATCACCATCGAGCATAGCGATTACTTCACCTTTTGCATTTCGAAAACCAGCATCGAGAGCTGATGTTTGACCGTAATTTTTGTCAAACTTGATAATTCTAATCTGTGGAAAATCTTTCTTAATTCGCAACATCTCATCTAATGAACTGTCTGTTGAACCATCATCGATAAAGATAATTTCATATTCTTTGTTTAATGACTTGATTGCTGAAACAATACCCTTAGTAAGTGGTTCTATGTTATCTTTTTCATTTTTTATTGGGACAACTATAGAGAGATACATTATGTGTCCCTTTCACTAAATATAGTTTACTGATTTTAAAATAATTGAAGAGAGATTAAACTCAGAAAATAGAAATTTAGGATTTAATAGACAAAATGCAATGTCAATTTTTTATTTTATCCTTCGTAGATAGATAACCAGGGAAAAGACAAAGGAATTTTCTTGGACAAGGTATTAATAAGATTATCTTGTTTGTTCTTGTTGTGTTTCTTGAGTATCAAGGGTAGGCACGAAGCCGACAAAATCAAACAGTTTATTCACTCCCCATAAGAAAAATGCGATAAGTAGTAAAAAAAGAACTATGAAGACATATTTCCCCCAACGGATTTTTGCCTCTGAATGTCTCTTTTCTTTTTTTGCCATCTTATTTTCTCAGTTGAACTTCGGAAGATTGAATAAAACAGTTACTTCGATATATCATCTAATAAAATTTCAATCGGGTCACAACTTAGATTCTCAGCAATCTCCCTGGAGATGCCGTTTATCTTTTCCTCGTTTAATCCCTCGCAGGATTTTAAAATGTGTCCACTATTATCGATGAGAAATAATGATGGAACATTTTTCAAGCAAAGTGCTTTAGCAACATTTGATTTTTCATCAATGACATTGATAAATCTATTGTCCTTATCTTTGAGATGCTCCTTAAGGGTGTCTACATCATTCTCTGAGATTCCTATTACCGACAGGAACCAATTCGGATAAAATTCGGAAAGCGTTCTCATACAGTTTATCGTTTTTTCCGAATCAGGCGATTTGACATCGTAAAAAACAAGGAGATTAAATCTCTTCTTAATATTATCAAACCGATATTCTTTATTATCAATGCCCTTGAAAGAAAAAGAGGGTATTCTAAATTCCTCTCCCGTCTCCATAATTATCGAACCTCCCAATAGCCTATTTACAGGTATCACAACTATTCAAAGAACATATACTACACGATGAGTTTGAAGAAGAACTCTTAAATTTATCCCCGCTCTTTATTCCTATAACCGATAAAAGTTTTTTGACTTTCTTGGAATTACAAAACTCACATCTTATCTCATTTTCTTTGCCAATAACCAGATACTCGAACTGCTTTCCACATTTTTCACATTCGTATTCATATATTGGCATTATTTTTAAGACCTGTTTACTTAATGAAAAATTACTAATGAATATTATGATTATTTTATACGATGAATGTCAATCCTTTTTCTATTAACTGAGTCACTGATAAAATTCGTAAAAAAGCAGGGGTGGTTGATTTCTTTAATATGAATGGCTACACTAACAAGCATAAAACAAAACTTTTATAGAGTGGTTTTGAAAAACAATTTTAGTTGGTTAGATGCTTGAAGCGCTTTTGTTTTTATAGAAAAAAATTAATGATTTAATGTTCGTGAGAATTATTGCTCATAAAATCAACAACTTTTTTAAATGCGCTATTAAATTTGTTAATATCTTCTTCATAAATTCTGAGACTTGCTCTTTCATACTTATCTTCCACTCTCTTGCTCTCAGTGATGACAAGATATTTGTCCTTTTTAGAATTTTCCTTCACATCCAGAA
>CAZYWQ010000232.1:0-4087 GCA_964651675.1 uncultured Candidatus Sumerlaeota bacterium
TATTTATACTAATTAAGTTGCACCCTACCAATCCATCAGGACTATTTTGTGCAATTGTATTATTTTGTATAATACCATTACATTCAGATAATCCACCACCAGAATGGGCAGTGTTTTTAGATATAAGATTATTTTGTATAATACCATTACATCTAAATAAACCCCCTCCCTTCCTCGCTGCATAATTATCAAAAATAAGATTATTTTGTATAATACCATCACAATATGCAAGTCCTCCACCATAACCCGTTGGTGGGTGAGGATATATAGTATAAGATACAGCATTTTTGATTATTCTATTATTTTGTATTAGACCATTGCAGTAAGAAAGTCCTCCACTGTTATCTGAGATTGTATTGTTCTGGATTAGACCGTTACACTTATAAATCCCTCTACCATTATTCTCTGTTATAATATTATTCTTGATAGCGGCATAAGTATCATTACCATTTATACCCCCGGTACCATTCTCAATAGTAAAACCAGATAGAATACAATTTGATGACTCAACTCCACTAAAAGTAACTGTACAGCTATTGTCCTGACCATCAATTACTGTATAAGCGACTACTAAGGGATCAGCAGGATCTGTAGAATGTAAATAGATATCTTCTTCAATATTTATATTCTCTTTATAAGTTCCTACAGAAACAATTATTTCATCCCCATCATCAGCATTATCAATCGCATCCTGTATATTCTGATAGTCACCTGTAGTTCCGACAGTAATAATCTCCGCAATGGAAAGAGAACTGCATAATAACAAACAGATGAGACATACTGAAAACAAAAAATTACTTCCTAAAAATTTTGACTCAAGAAAAAACCTAACCTTTCTCATAATTTTTTGCTTCCTTTCCAAATCAATCCCACAAATCCCAATTTTGCACATCCATAGTCACGCCTACATATTCATCAGCACCAATATCATAATCTGAGCCATCACCTCTTTGCTCTGGGGTACCATTATATCCTCTTGAATGCCCCTCAAAATCATATGTCACACTTACTATACCGCAACCAGCATCAATACAAGGAGAATCCTGTCTTAAATGAAAATCACCATTCTCTGGATTAATAAATTTGGGATTAATATTAATATTCCCAGTACCTCCACTTATCCATGTCTGAATGCAGCAATAAGTAGGTTCTGATATAGCATAAACTTGAGGATATTCAAAGGCGCTGTTCCCCCAAATTATACAATCTTTAATCACCCCATCACAACCAGCCATACCCCCCCCTCTGTCATCAGATGAATTACCCCAGATTGTATTAAGTTGAATAATACCACGACAACAATGAAGTCCTCCACCAGATCCTTCACAGCTATTGTTGTAAATAATATTATTTTGAACAATCCCATTACATTGATAGAGTCCACCGCCATACCAATAAGCCGAATTATTTATTATCCTATTGTTTTCAATTTTTGCCAGTGTTCCATTTCCGAAGATACCCCCTCCATAATCACCATAACCATTTTGGATTGTAAAACCCTTAACAATACATGTTCCGCTTTCTAATCCACTAAAATGCAGAACAGAATAATATCCACATCCATCAAGAACAGTATTTCTGACAACATACTCATTAAGGGGATTTGCACTTTGTAAAACTACATTTTTCCCCAACAAATGAATGCTTTCTCTATAAGTATTAGGTAAGACAGTTATTATTTCACAAGGAAAAGCTAAAAATATCCCTTCCTGAATTGAAACATAATCATTGGGAATAGTAATATTAGGTGGTATATCATAAACATTTGGATTTAAACCTCGAATTATTTCAAGACCATCGATTAATCCATCATCATCAGTGTCTTTATTATAAGGATTACTACCTTGAAGAGTCTCCTGACTATCTATTAAAAAATCGCCATCGCTATCAACTGAACTATTAAACTCATCACAACCTATATCAACGGAACTACCAGCTATCCGACCTTCACCATCTATATCAATTATATAATCACCACATAAATAATTTTTATTCCCTTTATCGATACAGGGAGAATCAGATTGAAGGTGATAATCACCACTTGAAGGATCAACAAGTTTTGGATTATCTGTAATATTCCCAACGCCACCCCCATCCCAATCCTGAATACAACAACAGATAGGAGGATTGCATCTAAAAATTTGTTCTTCACTCTCTCCCCAAATGATGCAGTTAATAATTAATCCACTACAACGATTACAAACTTTCCCTGAGTTATCATACATAGTATTATTATTAATAATACCATTACATCCATATAATCCATCATCTGTATTGTCTGCAATAACATTATTTTGAATAATACCATCACAATAACCGAGTCCGCCCCCATAATCTGCCTGATTTTCTGAAATAACATTATTATGGATAGCACCATTACAATCGAAGAATCCTCCACCACAATCCCACACTAAATTCTCTGAAATATTATTATTATATATAGTCCCATCACAACCATAGAGACCTCCACCAATATTCCACGCCGTATTTTTTGTAATTGTATTACTATAAATGGTACCATTACAATTGGAAAATCCACCTCCTTTATCCATTGAAGTATTTTCTGAAATGACATTTTCACGAATACTACCATCACATCCACATAATCCACCACCACTTCCAAGCAAAATCGTTGGGAGTGATAGATGTGCATAACACGCAATATTGTTATATACAATGTTGTTTTCGATAAGACCATCACAATCCCAAATTCCACCACCTCCATGAGCATGATTCTCTGTAATAATATTATTCTTAATGGTAGCTAAAGTTCCATTACCACATATTCCACCACCACCTCCATCTTCATCTCCTCCAGTAACAGTGAAACCAGATAAAGTACAATTGAAAGATTCAACACCCATAAAAAATACTACAGAACCTTTTTCATTACCATCTATAATGGTGTTCTCTACTACTTCTATATCATTTGGATCATTCGACCTTAATATAATGTCTTGACCGATAAATACAATATTCTCACAGTAAATACCTTCTGACACAATAATTTCATCACCCATAATAGCATTACCAATCGCATCTTGAATCTTCTGATAGTCACCTGCAGTTCCAACAGTAATTATTTCCGCAATAGAAAAATGATTAAACACTAATAAACAGATGATAAACACCAAAAACAAAAGATTACTTCCTAAAAATTTCGCCTCAAGAGAAAACCTAACCCTTCTCATAAATTTTTCCTTCCTTCACAATCAATCCCACAAATCCCAATTTTGCACATTCATAGTCACGCCTACATATTCATCAGCACCAATATCATAATCTGAGCCATCACCTCTTTGATCTGGAGTCCCATTATAACCTCTCTGATCACCCTCATAATCCCTCTCCAAATCCATAAACCATCCTCCAGCATCGATACAGGGAGAATCTTGACGGAGATGATAATCATCATTGTTCGGATCAACTAATAGTGGATCCAAAGATATATTTTGAACTCCTCCACCAGTCCAATCTTGAATGCAGCTAAAAGAAGGTATAGAAGAAGAGTAAATATGATTACCTGATGAAGAGGAACCTCCCCAGATAATACAGTTTCTAATGTAATTATTACATTCATAAAGGCCATTACCGAGATAACCAGCTATATTTCCATAAATCGTATTGTTCACAATATCACCACATCCACAAAGACCTCCACCATAATAAGCTGTATTTTTAGAAATAATATTATTCCGAATAATTGCGTCACAGCTATTTAATCCACCACCATAAGATTCTGCTGAATTATACGAAATTGTATTATTCTCAATAATCCCATCACAAAAACATAATCCACCACCATAACTGTATTTGTACTCTATTGCTCCGTTAGAGGTAATTGAATTATCTTTAATAACTCCATCGCATTTAAAAATTCCACCTCCCCGAAAAGCAACATTATTATGAATCTTGTTATTAGATATTGTTGCTTTTGTTCCCTTACCACATATACCACCGCCCT
Source organism: uncultured Candidatus Sumerlaeota bacterium (assembly GCA_964651675.1). Taxonomy (GTDB): domain Bacteria; phylum Sumerlaeota; class CAZYWQ01; order CAZYWQ01; family CAZYWQ01; genus CAZYWQ01. The sequence goes on from CAZYWQ010000232.1 coordinate 3,965, forward strand.
CAAATGCAAGCCCATTATAAATATTAAAACCTTTTAATACACAAGTTTCATCTTCTGTCCCCATAAAAAATACCACAGGAGCCAGGTAAATTCCATCCAATTTAGTATGAGACACAATAACAT
>CAZYWQ010000232.1:4097-5258 GCA_964651675.1 uncultured Candidatus Sumerlaeota bacterium
CAATAACATCATCAAGAGGATTATAACTCTGTACAATTATATTCTTTCCCAAGAAGTGAAGATTTTCGACATAAGTGCCAGGATCAACCAAAATAATATCACCTGGAAAGGCAAAAAGAATACCCAATTGAATGAGAGGATAATCATCCGGAATTGAAATATAACTTGGTGCATTATAAACAAGCGGATTCGTATTCCGTATTATTTCCAAACCATCTATTAAACCATCCCCATCACTGTCAGTATTGTTGGGATCACTTGTTAAAATAGCTTCATGAGAATCAACCAACAAATCTCCATCACTATCAAGCTCACTATTAAATTCATCACATCCAATATCTACTGCAATACCTGCCTTACGCCCTTCACCATCTATATCTGCAATATATTCTCCTGTAAGATAAAACAATGAACCAACATCTATACACGGTGAATCAGCATTGATATGAAAATCTCCATTGGCAGGATCTACAAAACTAGGATTGGATGTAATATTATCCCTACCACCAGAAGTCCAATTTTCTATACAACAGTGAAAAGGCATATTACATTCAAAAAGTTGAGTATCATCTGCTGATGAATTTCCCCAGATAATACAATTGTTAATCAGTCCCTTACATTCCCATAAAGCTCCACCATGAGATGCGCTTGAAGTGGAAGAATTCCCATAGATAGTATTATTCTGTATAATCCCATCTGAATTCCTAATTCCGCCTCCATACCTCGCAATATTGTTTATAATCAAATTATTCAATATCCTCCCATCACAATCATATAATCCACCTCCACCATTGGCAGCTAAATTATCAGAGATCACATTGTTTGCAATTGTACCATTACAATTCATCAAACCGCCACCATGTATACCATACGAAATATAAGCAGAATTATTAGAAACAACATTATTAACAATTAAACCATTACAGCTATGTAGTCCTGCCCCATATCTCCCCCAATTGCTATCGATTATATTATCTCTAATAATACCCCCACAACTATAAAGACCTCCACCATATCCATAGAGAGCTTCATTGTTAGAAATAACATTATTATGAATTGTACCATTGCAATCATACAGCCCTCCTCCATTTCTTGCTACATTATTATCAATTGTATTAAACCTAATGATCCCATCACACCTACCAATCCCACCTCTATTAT
>CAZYWQ010000233.1:0-5247 GCA_964651675.1 uncultured Candidatus Sumerlaeota bacterium
GCTCTAAGCAATACCAGTCTTCCATTGACAAGTAAATATACTATTTTTAATATGTTTTGTAACGAGAATAAGAGCTGTAACATCTGATAGTTGCATCGTTTTTCTTGCGATTATGTAAACGAAAACATCTCCGATGAATATCCAGAAAATCAGAATGGATATAATGGAATGAATTCCTTTCTGAGTAAGGAATCCTATGAAAACTGCTTCGAAAGGAAATAGAAATAAGAGGTAGAGTTCTTGTTGTGTAAAGAAAATTGAAGAGAATGAAATTATAGATGTTAAAAATCCATAGATGGGACCGTAAGATAATGCTACAATTAAGCCTGGGATTGATCCGAAGATGACAGTTATGTTGAGGTATAATTGGAATTCATTAAAGTTTAAGGCAAATCCAAGTATCCCAAATAGTATGGATACAACGAGTTTATCTAATACTTCACTTTTACTTATTTGCTTATTCATAATGTGGTAAAATTTTGGCTATTCTTTTTAAAATATCTTTTGCATCAAATGGTTTTGTAATAAAATCGTGAACATTATAAGATTGAGCTAATTCATCATCAGTTAAGGGAGAAAATTTTGTGGTTGCTGTTAATACAAGAATTGGGATATTTGCAAGATTAGGTGTTTTTCTCATCTTAACAATAACCTCTTGCCCTGTCATTTTAGGGAGATGAAGATCAAGTATGACAAGGTCTGGTTCTTTAGCTGAAATTTTCTTGAATCCACTGTTACCATCTTGTGCGCCTAAGACTCTGTAACCTTTAATACTTAATGTTGCATCAAGGACATCTACGATTTCTTCGTCATCATCGACTACTATTATTAGTGGCTGTTTCTTTTTTGCTTTGGTTTTCTTTGCTTTTTGGGATTTGGGTATTTCTTTGATGTCTGTTTCAGGGATTATTTCCTTTTCTTTTTCAGTGGATTGTTCAATTTCGATTTCTTGCTCAATGATAATTTCTTCGGAGACTTTTTTTATTTCGAGATCAACAGATTCGGTTGTTATTTCTTCCTTTTTATCACTTAAAGTTGTTGATGGTATTGGCTGTTCTGAATATTCTTCGGTTTGATGGGTGATTGTTTCTGTTATGGATACTGTGGGTTGAGAAACCTCTTCTTTGAATTCCTCTTCAGATTCATCCCTTAATTTTGCTGTTCCTGATTCTAAGCCACAAATATCACTATAGGATAAATTTTTTCTCGGAACATTAGGATAGAAATCTCTTAGTAAAACATCTATGTTTTTAACGAGTCGCTTAGGTTCGAAAGGTTTATCGAGATATAGGTTTGCTCCAACTTGATAACCTAATTTATGGTCATCTTTCTTTGTTTTTGCAGAAAGGAAAATAATAGGTGTTTTTTGAAATCGTGGTAGAGCTCTTATTTGTTGGCATAATTCAAATCCACTTACTTTGGGTAACATAATATCTAATATTATCAGATCGGGCTCATAGAGTTTCACTTTTGCAATCACATCTACTGGATCAAATGTTGTTATTGTCTCGTAGATATCCATTAGGTGAGTTTTGATTATTATCAGAATGTCTTTATCATCATCTACAACCATAACCCTGAATTTTTTCATCAGTGTTATCCCTTAACATTTATTATACGGCATTTTAAAGTAGTATACTAAGAGTATAGTGTCAATGATTTCATTACAAAATATTTATTGAACGATTCGTTTTATTGTGAGTAGGGTAAAAATGTAAAATAAGAAAATTTTATTTGAAAGACTTGGTTTCTTAATGTCTTGTTAAATTGCTTATTTACTATAAAACTGAGCAGAGAGAGATTATTCAACAATGGGCAAATTAGAAAGATTTGAATGTAAAAAATGTGGGAAATGTTGTGTTGGGGATGGAGTTGTTGTTTTAAAAGATGAAGATATAAGCAGGATTTCGGATTATCTTAATATTGATAGGATCGAATTTCTGGAAAAGTACACCATTAAGGAAGACAATGAGATCCAGCTTAGGGATAAGGATAACGAGGAATGTATTTTTTTGAAGGATAATTTATGTTCCATACATCCTGTGAAACCGTTGCAATGTCATAGTTATCCTAATAAATGGCGATCATCAGAGCTTATCAGGTTTTGTGAAGGATTTAAACTCAGTGATGATGAAAAGAAATCGATATGAAAATTAAAGTTATAATTGAGATTGCCTTGAATAACTTAAAAAGAGAAAAAGCACAGGTATTTTTCTCTATGATAGGCATTGTTATTGGTGTTGCTGTGATGTTTTTCATTTTGAGTTTGGGTAATGGAGCAAAGGAGATAATTAAAGATTCGTTTTTATTAAATTTACCTGAGGATTATCTTGTTGTAAAACCAAAGTCGTTGGATGTTTCTGTTTTGAAGATTGATACGAAGTTAATTTATGATGATGACATAGATTATTTTAAAACAATAGAAGGTGTTAAGGATGCTTATTCACTGATGTATGTGAATTTTCCTATCAGTTTTTATGCAAATTTATTTGGTGAATTTATCGGCGCTGATGCTCCAGTTCTGGGTTTGGATGAAAGGCTGGTAGAGGATAAAAAGAATCTTGATAATTTCAAGTATGAAGAAGATGCCGAATTTATTCCCGTCATTCTTTCTCCTTTGTTACTTGAGTATTATAATACTGCTTATGCTATAAGTAATCGATTGCCTGGATTATCGGAAAAAGCATTGATTGGAAAATCATTAACTCTTGTTCTCGGTGAATCGACGATTCATCCAAGAGAAGCTGATAAATATAAGGAATTGAAATGTAAGATTGTTGGTTTATCACCACAGGCATCTGTGCTGAGTATTACGATTCCTCTGGAATATGTCAGGGAGTATAATGAATGGTTTAATGCTGAGAAACCAGAATATGCTATGGTCTATCTGGAGACAGCAAGAGATTCGAATATTGTCGGTATCACAAAAGTCATCGAGGAGATGGGATTTTTTGTTGAACCTTATGATGAGTCGATAAATCGGATACATTTGATGGTTAATTTAACCACATTTTTATTAGCTGGTGTGGGAGTGGTCATATTATTTTTTGCCGCTTTAAGTATATTCAATGTGGTTGTGCTGAAGTTGGTTCAGAAAGAAAAAGAAATCAGGATTTACAGAATGTTGGGTGCTAAAAGAGTTGATATTAAGAGAGTTCTGAACTTTGAGTTTTTACTTTTAAGTTTTTTCGGTTCATTGCTGGGAATAGTTATTGGATTTTTAGGAATGCAGATTATGGAATTAATCTTTTTAAGATATGTACCTGATTTTATGTTTAAACCTGAATATTTGTTCAAGGTTGGATTTTTCACTGTTAGTCTTCCATTTTTGATAGGAATTATTTTTGGAATGGTGGGTGTCTTTATTGCATCAAAAAAAATGATTTCTGCTTATCCTATTGATTATTGAGATTGATTTATATTCCTCCTATAAAAATTATTGAATGAAGGTACGGATGAATAAACAACAATTGAATATAAAGACTGTCGGAATATTATTTATCGGATGTTTTGCAGCCTCATTTTCCGCCATATTCATAAAGGTATGTGATGATAATCCGATAATTATAGCAAATTATCGATTGCTATTCGCTTCGATTCTCCTGTTTCCTTTTTGGCTTTCTGTAATGATGAAAAAAAGAGCCGAAAGGAATAAATCCGATAGTAAACAGATTAAAAAGCAATTGATGGGAGTGATTTTCCCGGGTTTTTTTATGGCATTGCACTTTATGAGTTGGATCGGAGCAGTGAAATTGACTACTGTGGCAAATTCAACAATGATTATCAATGTTCAGATCATAATCATTCCTATTTTGGGATTTTTATTTTTGAAGGAGAAGGTAACTGTTTGGGAGATTGTCGGTATTGCATCGGCTTTTCTTGGTATGACTATCGTGGGAATTGGAGATTTCAGATTGGAGCCGATGAATTTTCGGGGTGACTTGCTTACTTTTTTCTCAGCCAATTGTCTCGCTATCTATATACTACTCGGTAGAAGCTTCAGAAGGATAGTTGACGATAGTGGTAGTACTCATCTGATTGAATACATTTTTCCTGTTTATACAACGGCATTTGTGTTCATAACGATATTTTGTTTGATTAGTGGGATTGGATTAGGAATCAGAAGTTGGAGTTCATTTTTTTGGATAGTGATGCTGACATTAGTTCCGACGATAATAGGGCATTCCTTAATAAATTGGTCATTGCGGTATGTGAAACCGCAGATAGTTGGATTATTTATATTAGGTGAATTTCCAATCTCGACGATATTAGCGTATTTACTATTAACAGAACTACCCAAGCATTTATTTTATATCGGAGCACCATTGGTTGTATTAGGAATAATTATCGCATTGATGAGGAAAGATTAAATATTAGCCACAAAGCCACAAAGGCACAAAGAAAAAAACAGGAAAAAAACAAAAAATACTAAAAGCACAGAGGATACAGAGGACACAGAGGACACAGAGAACACTGAGAATGCATTAAGAAGCAGTTGAATTATGTCCATACCGCCCATAGTATCCATCACACAAATCTCTTATCCAGAAAATTATATTGATTTTATTAATATTATCATTATTAATATTGTAATAGGGAATACAAAATAAATTTTGGTAATGGGGAAAAGATGGATTATATAATAAAATTCATTAAAGAAAATTGGGGAGTATTTATTCAGGGATTTATTGCAATAGTGAATATAATTGTAGTGTATTACATTTACCGTAAGATGCAAAGCGGAGAAAAGAAAAAAGAGGAAGAAACATTTAGAATAGATGTTGGGAACAGACTTACGGAAATGAAAACAAAAATAGATATGCTTACTCAACTTTATCCGCAGTTAAAATCGTTAGAAAAATTAGAAAATTTTGACAAGCTTAATTTATCTGAAAAAGATATAAAAGAAACTGTTACAGAGGTATTAAAAACAACCAATATAACTCCTGAGGCAATTGATGCAAGAATGGATGAAAAAATAGAGAAAAGATTCAGTGATTTTGACAAAGGTATTGCGACAATAGTTGCACAAAAGTTAAATGAAATAGATGAACGCTTTAAAAAGGCTATTGGGGATTCATTTGATTATTTAGTACTTGGAATTTCTGAGTATTATAAGGGAAATTATTCAAAAGCGTTGGAATATTTTAACAAAGCAATAGAGATAAAACCTGATTATGCTGAAGCTTGGATTAACAAGGGAGTTGCCCTTGGAGAGCTCGGGAATAATGAAGAAGCACTTGAATG